>JAJOKG010000064.1 GCA_021206415.1 Sulfurospirillum sp.
TAAGTTGGATTTGGATGAGCAGGTAAAAAGCTAGAGTTAAAGCTCAATGCTATTATGGAAACGCACCTAGAACACAAACTCCAAAAACTCGATACTGCCTCGACAAAATCGCTTGAAACGCTCTTAAAACCGTTTAAAGAAAATTTGGACACCTTTAAAAAAAGTGTAGAAACCTCCCAAGAATCGAGCATCAAAAAGTTTGCAGAACTCTCCAAAGAGATAGAACTGGTCGCAAGGGCTGGGATGAATATCTCCAAAGAAGCGGAAAATCTTACCAAAGCGCTTAAGGGCAAAAAACAAGCGCAAGGCAGTTGGGGTGAGATGATATTGGAGAGTGTTTTAGAGTACTCTGGGCTTATTAAAGGGGTGCATTACGAAACGCAAGAGAGTTACAAAGATGAAGAAGGGCGCACCAAACGCCCCGATGTGGTGATTAAATTGCCACAGGAGCGCACCATCATCATCGACTCAAAAGTCTCATTGAACAGTTACGATGAGCTGATTCGAGCGCAAAGTGATGAAGAGAAAAGCATCGCTTCTAAAGCGCTTTCTTTGGCGTTTCGTGAACACATTGACACGCTTGATAGCAAAGACTATGCGCATTATAAACAAGGAACGCTTCAATACGTTTTTATGTTTGTTCCCATCGAAGGAGCGTTTTCTGTGGCAATTCATGAAGACCCAAAACTCTACGAATATGCTTTGCGTAAACATATTGCCATTGTTAATCCTTCAACGCTGACCGTTTCACTTCGTACGATTTATCTCTACTGGCAAAGCGAACAATCCAGCACTTTAGCTTCAAAACTTTTTGAAGAAGCAGGAAAAATGTACGACAAAATGGTGGGCTTTGCGGAGAGTTTTAAAAAAGTGGGAACACAGCTTCAAACGCTCAATAATAGTTATGAGAGTGCACATAAACAACTTAGCGAAGGAAGTGGAAATCTTCTAGGACGTGTGGAAAACTTAAAGCGTTTGGGTGCAAAAGCGACTAAAAATCTTAAAGATGCGAAAATCGAGTATCAAGATTTTTCAACCGATATGGAGCTGATTGAAGAGAAATAACCTTTACATGTAAAGGTTATTTCTCGAATAAAATAGCAATATACCGCTTCGCCCACAATCCAAAAATAATAACCCACAATCCAGCCACACACAGTATCGCATGTAAGTAGCCATACTGAGGGAAAATACCCGCCACAATACGAATAAGCGTCATCAATTGGATAAGTCCAAACAAGACAATAGCATAGGCATCCGCTTTGGGTGTACGTCCTGAATGTCCCAAGATAACCCGTGTACCAAAGCCTATGAGCACGGTGGTAAAGTATCCTAAAGCTAAGGTGTGCAGAGGGGATTTTTCCACATAAATGGGCGCTCCCAAAAGGGCACTAAAATCAGACACGACAAAGAGTCCAAATGCCACGGGTGCCCACCAGATGGAGAGAAACAATACCCATAAAATAGCAGGTGCTTTGGTAAACGGTAAACGCCATTTGATGAGTTCATAGGTAATGATACCAAATAAAAGTGAGTCAGCCACAAAGGCATTAATGTTCAATGCCTCAAGGATGATTTTCCCCAAAAAGCCCTGCAAAAATGACGCCTAAAAAATACTGACTTTTATGAATGGTATACCCTGCAATGCTATTGGCGGCAAAAAAAGGCATCATCATTTTGTGAAACAACGAGTACATAAAAAAATGTGTAGAGGTAAAAAACTGATACCCACAGCGAGAATGTAGGTTGGTATAAACGCATCTAGCATAAATAAAATCTGTCCTAAAGCGCCAAAGGCAAAAGCAACGAGCATCCATGCGGTATCGGTTTTATTGTTCACGTTGCTCTGCGTATGAAAATCTCGTAAGATAAAGCATAACTTAAGATATCCCAGCAAGATAATCGCCATAGGAAGCAGTACGGCTTTTTCCGAAATAAAACAAAGGAGCAAAAAGAGCAATCCTCCACCATTGATCATCCAAACAATGGGTAAATAAGCCTCTTTGGTAGCACTCGGTCTTGAGAGATAGCGTGGAAATGTTGTGAGTAAAAAGCCTGCGAAAAATTGCGTAAAGACAATGAAAAGTAGTGCGTACGCATGGTAGAGTCTAAGCGACGCTTCTACATGTAACATGCCTGCATAATGCAATCCTAAGAGTGCAATAAAAAGCACACCCTGCACCACGCCGGAAAAAAAGAAAATGCGGTGTGGTTGCGCTTGTAAATTCTCAAACGGTGTGGTTTGAGGGGCTTTGGGTGGGGTTAAACTACTGACAAAAACCACAACAACTCGCTCCCGCATTGCCTGCTTTTATGGCAGCTTCCAATGCTTCTACATAGTTTGGCTCAGCGGTAATCTCTGGCACAATCTGTTTGTAAACAATTTTACCATCTTTGCTGATAACAAAAATGGCTCTAGCACACAGGCCCTCAAGTGCACCATCTGCGATGAGAATACCGTAATTTCTTGCAAACGCTTTGTGCCTAAAATCACTGGTAACGCTTAAATTGGCAATGCCTGCAACATTGCAAAATTTAGCAGAGGAAAATGGCAAATCCATAGAGACAATGGTCGTATCAATCATCTCATGTTGTGCCACTTCTTGATTAAAACGTCTCGCTTCTGCATCGCACACAGGCGTGTCTAATGAGGGAACCGCAATAATGAGTTGCGCTTTATTTCCCTCTCCTCCAATGGTTTTTTCTTGTAAATCAGGCGTGACCACTTTGATGATGGGTGCGTTATTTCCCACCTCTTGAAAGTTTCCCTCAAGTTTAACGGGAGTCCCTTTTAGGGCTGTTTTATCGACTTTTGCTGTAAATATCATGCGAATCCTTTACATTGAAATGGTTTAATGAGAGCAATTTTATCTTATTAAAAAGAAAAAAACCTTGATTTAAGTCTAGGGTTTTATGCTATTTTGAAATATTTTTGATGCTGTGCTTTAAATAGCGCTAGAATGAGTCAAAATCTTTACATGTAAACATTTCAAAGGAGCAAACATGCAGTACAAACTTATCACAGGCGTTGATGATTCGAAATTTTGTGTGAGAATTACAGAGTTTTTAAATGATGGTTGGAAATTACACGGAAGTCCAGTGGTGACGTTTAATGGGCAGAGCGTTATCGCAGCGCAAGCGATTGTCAAAGAGGATGACAAAGAAGTAAAGGCGTGTGGTTTTACGAAATAGAGCTTTGTCAAGCAAAGCTCTTTTGTTAGTCGATACTCTCAAACAACTCGGGTCGATACTCAAAGTGCATGGTGTCGTAGTGGTACCATCTACCACCCCAGACAAAGCCGTGTTTTTCAAAAATATCAATAATCTCTTTGGGAAATTCATTGTGAAAAGTGTAGGTTTTATCCCATCGCCAGTAGCGTGAGTAGTGTGTTTCTAAGTCGATGGCGATACCGTAGCTGTGTGCGCTGAGACGATTTGTGCCTGCAATAGGTCGGTAGTAATACGTTCCTGCTGGATTTGTAAGGTATTTCATATATTTTTCAGGCAATCGGTCAAGTTCGTCGGAGACTTTTTGCAGTTGCACACTTGCCTTTTCGTTTTGGTTAAATTTGAGTTTTTTCCCACCGTGACTTGGTAGCCACACCACTTCGGTTAAGTTTTTTTCTATCTCTTTTTTATTCTCTCCGTAAAGTTTTTTCAAAAAAGCATCGTTGCGAAAGCGACCTGGGTCGTCATTGAGGGAAGGAGGTGTGATGGGTGCAAAAGCGGGATACTTCCCAGTAAACATATCTTCGATGTCGGCATTTTCAAGCAATTCATCAAAGCTTTTTTCTTTTTTATCATCATAAGGCAGAGTGCTTCCATCCATAAAATAGACAGTATTGTCTTTAATATTTTTAATACTAGGGTATTTGTATACGAGGTTATGGCTTGTTGTTTTTGTAGGTTTAGTGATACCCTCTACACGGTTGATAAGCAGTCCCGCTTCTGGCACATTGGGCTGATTTGCCCCTACATACAAGTCGGTAATGACGGCTCTGCCGATGATATTGCGTCCTTCTTTGCCATCTTCTAAGGTACGAACACCCCAAACATTATGCATGACAAGAGGTTTACCTTCAAATTCACCTGCATAGAGCATAATGTGACCTTTGAGGTAGATAAGACTTAAAAAGGCTATACCGTTTTTGAGTATCATGGCTTCTTTTTCCTTTGGTGACAAATCTTTAAGAGAGAGATACTCTCCAAAACTCTTTTGTGCGGCAGAATTTCTGGGTATCCACACCCCAAAAGGGGCTAGAAAATCACGTGTCATGGCGGAGCAGTCACGATTTTGTAGGTAGCCACCCCAGCCATATTTTTCGCCTAAAAGGGTTGAAGAGAGTTGCACTACATTCTCTTTTGAGAAAGCAATAGGCACAGGTTTGGCAAAACTTTTTGGAACAAAAAGAGTCATTTTATACGCTCTATCCGTAACATCTTTGGTGTAGATAAATGCATGGTAAAAGTTCTCATCTTCCCCTTCAATAGGGAAAAGTGCGCCTACTTTAGCGTAGCTTATAAAGTGTTGTTTGGCATTGTACAAAGGAACATGGTCTTTTATAATCGCAACTTTGGGTGCGTTAATAACGGCTGTGCGCTCTATGGCGTCAAGCCAGACAAAACTGTGACTAGGAACCCACCCCGCTGCAAAAGAGCTCTCCACATACGCCCACGCTCCATCTCGTGAGTAGTGAGAGACAAAAATGGGCTCAGCAATGTGAATTTGCGAGGTTTGCAAATAATCAAACGGATACCCCTCTCCTGGAAGGGTGGTTTTTTTGAAAAAAGGTTTATGGGTCGGGAGATTGCGCATTTGCTCATTTTGCGTCATCATAGCATAAGCATTGACGCTACCATAGGCTTCAAAATTGGTACTTTTAATGAGCGTGTCTATCTCTTCATCGCCGATCAGCTGTAAATTTTCACCGTAGTAGCGACCTTTAATGCCATAGGATTTATTTGCCCATGAGGCATCCTCTTTTTTATGTGTTAAATGCGTTTTAAACCACGGTTTGTAGTAACGGTAGGTGAAATCTTCTTGAGCAATGGTCTCAGTGCTAAGGTGGTGTGTTAAGGCATCTACTCTTTGCGGATAAAGAAGCATCGCTTTGGAATCCCTACTGAGTGCAGAGGGTGTTTGCGTCTGTTCTTTCATGGCACAACCACTGAGCAAAAGAAGGTTACATGTAAAAAGAAATAGCATACGGTATTGCACGGTTTACCCCTTTATTTTGGTACGTGCTATAATAGCAAAAACAACTTAGGATACCCATTGAGCCTTTCGTTAAAACTGATTGAAATTTTACAAACACGCCATGTGTTGCTAACAGGCGGTGCTGGGGTTGGCAAGAGCTATCTTGTGGGAGAAGTGGTCACAAGCCTGCGAAAAATTGGCAACAAGTGGTCATTTTAGGAAGCACGGGTGTGAGTGCGGTGAATGTGAATGGACAAACGGTGCACAGCTTTTTTTGCTTTTGGCATTTGTGCTCATTTGGATGAGCTGATGCGCCATGACCGCTATGCCAAAGCGAGGCTTGCTGAGATTAAAAAAAGTGCTTGCACGGTGTGATTTG
>JAJOKG010000092.1 GCA_021206415.1 Sulfurospirillum sp.
TGATGTTAAGGCTTCCATTTTAGAATTAACCAATATTATTACCTCTGCATGTATTGGAAAATTTTGTGAAATTATTGATGGAGAAACTATTTTTAAAGTACCTTCCATTGAAAAAACGCGAAATTTCTCGTATGGATGAGTATGCGAAAATTGAAGGTTATGATAATGTTATTGTCATTAAAACGGCGCTAGATATTGAAAAAGAGAATATCTTAGGGCACATGTTTATTTTGCTCAACAATCAAATGCTTGAACAACTTAAACGCACAATTGATAAGCTTTAACCATGATACAATGCAATACCATTATTGACTCTCTGAATGTCGGTATCTTAATCATTGATGAAGATTTAACCATCCATTTTGCGAATAAATGGGTTGCCATCCATGCCAATTTTGAACCTGAAGATGCCATAGAGCGCCCATTAAGTCAATTCTTTGATTTGGATGAGAATCGTCTTAAATCACTTAAGCGTCACATTAAAACGGCACTAACCCTCAGTAGTCCCTCTTTTTTCACAACCGATTCCAATCACTATTTGCTTCCTATGAAGAATTCTGTCACCACCAAATTGGTTTTTGAATTTATGCAACAAGATATTACGATTTTACCTTACGATAAAAAGAAGAAACAAGTTACCTTGCTCATTTACGACCAAACCTCTTTAATGGAAGAAAAAATGCGTTGTGACCAAGAAAGCGAAGCACTTGCGCAGGCAGTCAAAGTAGCAAATACTACCATCAAAAAACTCGAGACCGCTAAAAATAAACTGATTAAACAAAAAGATATTATTTACCAGCAAGCCCATTGTGATCATCTTACATCTTTACCGAATCGTATTGTGCTTAACCAAAGGCTCCACCGTCTTATTGAAAACAACCTTGAAACAGGCAAGAAGTTTGGCGTACTCTTTTTGGATTTAGATAATTTCAAAGAGATTAATGACACATTAGGACACGATGTTGGCGATATGATTTTAATTCATATCGCTAAAACCTTACTTTTATGCACTCGAAAAACCGATACCGTAACACGTTTTGGAGGCGATGAATTTATTATTTTAATTGATAGCATCGAAGATGAAGAGACCTTAAAAAATATTGCTTCTAAGCTCATTGAAACCATAGGGCAACCCATTCAAATACGCCATCATCATTTACATGTAACCGCAAGTATCGGTGTGAGTCTTTTTCCAAAACACGGAACCGATTTTAATGCCCTCATTAAAAATGCTGATTTAGCCCTCTATCTTGCAAAAGCAGATGGTAGAGATACCTACCGAATTCACCCGTAATGAAGTACCTCTTGCAGGAGGTACTTCAAATAGCTTAAGGCTAAAAAAACTCTATTTCATCGTCATGTGTCAAGCGAAGCGCAGAAATGGCAATTTCTCCGATGAGATCAGAGGTTTTTTTAATGCTCGCTAAAAATCTCACCAAACGAGGCTTTGGTACGGTTGGCAACTTCGGTACCTACTTTTACCTGATCAATGCTGGCTTCAATAATACCCGTAATCTCTTTAGCGGCATTCGCACTACGCTCTGCTAAATTTTTCACCTCTTCAGCCACCACGGCAAAACCTAAGCCATGTTCACCCGCCCGTGCAGCTTCCACTGCGGCATTGAGCGCAAGAAGATTGGTTTGGAAGGCGATTTCATCAATGGTTTTAATAATTTTGGCTATTTTTTGAGACGAATCGGTGATTTTCTCCATAGCAACCATGAGATCAGCCATCTGCTCATTGCCTTGACGTGCGGCATCGTTGGAGTGTTGTGCGAGCAAGTTTGCCTCACGGCTGTTGTCCGCATTTTGATTATTGCTAGCCGTTGCCTCTTCAATGGTCGCACTCACCTCTTCCACACTGCTTGCTTGTGAGCTTGCACCCTCTGCTAAAGAGACAGATGCTGAGCTAATCTGCTCACTTGCACTCACTACTTGCGTGGTTCCCTCAGAGAGTGAACGCACCGAATTGGTCACAATTTTGACAATACTTCGAATAATATACAGGGCAATTAAAACACTAAGGACAAGCGCTACGATTAATCCTATAATCATGGTATTAGAGGCAACGCTGAGTGTTTGTGTAGACTCTTTTGAGAGCTGCTCAACATCACGTAAACCTAGTTCCGCTACGGCTTCTGCCACATTTAAAACATCGGCTGCCACTTTTATTAACAAAGCCGACTCTTTGGCAACTTCGTTCATAATCGCTTCAAAACCCTTCAGTGAATTTTCATAGTTTTTAGCCGCACTCTCAATATTTTTAAGATCCGTTAACTCCTCTGCTAACGTTGTACTCGTCTTCATCTGCTCTAAGAGTTTGTAGAGGGCATCAAATTTTTGAATCGCACCTGCTATCATGACCACATCATTTTTAATTTGCGCCCGTTGCCCAAAAATACGAGAATAGGTAATAATCTCAACGATTTCATGCATATGATTAATTTTTGCATGGCGCTCGAGTAGTTTAGCACTCCCTGCTTTTTCTTCAATCTCTTGTTTTAATTTTTTCTCTTGTGCTTTTAAGTACTCATCCACATTTTTCAAAAAGGCAGCCGAACTCTCTCCCATCACGCCATCTAAAGCTTTACGTTTAATCAGCGCCTTTTCAATACGCTCAGATGAGTTCACATACTCCACCAAACCCTTTGAAGCCACTTTTTCATTTTTCAAGCAGAGCGGTTAAATTGTACTTTTTTCCCAAAGCCTCCGCTTGCGCTAACGCATTTTTTAGCTCAACAAAATTTTTCTTAACATTATTCAGGGATGCTTCATCTTCACGATTCACATACCCTCGCATGTCGTAGCGTATTTGGTTAGCGAGTTTAAAAATGTGACTTGCAAGAGACACTTCAGGAGCATAAATATCTGAAAGTTTGGTTGCATTATGTGATGCTGTCCGCATGTTAATTACACCAATGGCACCTAAAACCACCATAATAAACACTAAAATGCCAAATCCAAGAGAAATGCGTTTGCCTAACGTCATTGAACTACCCATCGTCTATCCTTTATCGCTTGCTGTTTTGCTGAGATTTTGTACCATACTAAGTTCTTCGTCGCCAAAAAGTGCTAGAAGGTCTAAAATCATGACCACTTTTTGTTTGTATTGCGCCATATTTTTAATAAACCGTGTGTCAATGTGCCCACCAAATTCAGGAGGTAAACTTAAATGCTCATCATCCACATTAATGACCTCTTCCACCTTGTCAACAATAAAACCAATCTGCTTTTCATCCAGTTTTATAATGACAATGGCTGTGTACATGTGAGGAGGAATGGAGGGCATATCAAATTTTAAACGCATATCAACCACGGGGATAATGTTCCCACGAAGATTCATTACACCTTGAATAAACTTTGGCGTTTTAGGAACGGGGGTCGTTTTCATCATCGCAATAATCTCTTTCACATCAGAGATATGCACCCCGTAAACTTCATCTTCCAAATAAAAGGTCAAAAAGCGGTTGCTTGCAGCTTTGCTCTGCCTGCTTCTAGTCTCTGTCTCCATTGTTTATAGCCCCAATACCATGTTTATTGCTTTGACAAGCTTTTCATCACTAAAAGGCTTCACCATCCAGCCTGTAACGCCAATGGCTTTACCACGTGCTTTCATTTCAGGAGAACTCTCGGTTGTCAGAATCAAAATAGGTCTGTTTTTAAATTTTTCATGGGATTTTAACTGCTCAGAGAGATCAAGTCCGCTCATTTGAGCCATATTGATGTCACTAATCAATAAATCATAGGTTTCAGAGCCAGCAAGCAATGCGCTTAAGAGCTCTTCAGGATTGAGATACGTTGCAAACTCGATAAGACCTTTGCTAACCATCTCCTCAAGAGCCATTTGTGCTGTTGCTAGAATTGTTTTGGAATCATCCACCAAAATAACTCGTTTACTCACGGAAACTCCTTTTGAATCAGGGCTAATGTATTTGAATGTATACGAGATATAACGGAAAAAATATTAAAAAGAGTTAACAGGGAATTACTTTTGCTTTATGAGCATTATCAGGAAAGGAGTGTGTCATGCGGTTACATATCATGCCTCATTGTATTATTATTCGTGTCGCTGAAAATTCGCCATTCTCTTTACATGTAAAGACCTTTTTAAGTAAAAATCTAAGCCGTTCCTTCTGGGTGAATGAGACGCTTATTAATATTTGCACCCCTTTTGAAACCCAAAAAAGGCAAGCATTCTTGACCAAACTTTACTACACCTGTGCCCAAATATCACGCACACACGACGCCTCTTTTTTGAAAAAACTGCTCCTTTCCTGCCATAAACCGATTAAACTTATGCACACCAAACGCACCCCTTCCCCCACGCCAAAGAGTGATACACACACCAAAAACCCTTACCGCCTTCTTAAAGCACATCCTGATGAGAGCTTACACACCATTCGAAAAAAATATCTCCAACTCGCCAAAGAGTTTCACCCCGATACGCTAGTCGATGAAAATCCCCTCATGCGCCAACGCCACACCGAAATGTTTCAACACATTCAAGAGGCTTACGCAACCATTAAAGCAGAAAAAATAAAAGAAAATGTCGCATAAAAACTATTTTTTAAGGTTTGATTGGTAAAATACTTTTCTTCTTTTGGGGTGTTAGCTCAGCTGGGAGAGCGCAACGCTGGCAGCGTTGAGGTCAGGGGTTCGATCCCCCTACACTCCACCATTCCCTAAGCCATTTTCCTAAATGTACCCTCTTTTGTACCCTCTGAAAAAAGTAAAATACCTCGATCTATCTTTAATTCTTCTGCTTCGATAAATCCACTATAAGTCGTTAAAACCATTTTTGAGTTCGTATGACCCAACATTTTAGCAACAGTTAAAACACTTACTTTTCCACTTCTCAACATAGCAGTAGCAAAAGTATGGCGTGTATTGTAGAGTTTTCGATGTCTTACCTTAGAGCGTTTTAACACGCTTAACCATTTCTTTTTAAGCGCATCGGCATCGTGATAAAATTTACCCGTTACCTCACTTGTAAAGAGAAACATAGTTCTTTTTTCTCTTGCACGTCTTATTTGGTCTTCTAAGATTGAGCTAATTTTTTAACTTAAAAGGTCACATCATTATGAAGCATTTTGTTTCTTTACACTATTTGATTGATTATCAAATAGCTTTCCTTGACTAACTGTATCTTTTAGGATACAATAATCACATGTACAATATCAAACAAACAGAAATCTTTTCAAAATGGCTACATAAACTAAAAGATATTAAAGCCAAAGTTGCAATCCTTCGACGCATTGAGAGGATGAGACAAGGAAACTTTGGCGATGTAAAAGCTGTAGGTGATGATGTGAGTGAAATGCGTTTAGATATTAGCGCAGGATACCGTGTCTATTTTACAAAATATCATGATGAAATTGTATTTCTATTGAATGGTGGGGATAAATCAACCCAAAGTAAAGATATTGAAAAAGCAAAAGCGCTTGTAAAGGAATTACAAAAATGACAACAACATTTGATATAGCAGAATACCTTGATAATAAAGAAGTTATTGCAGAATATTTATCTCAAGTATTAGCCGATGGTGATACAGATGAATTTTTACAAGCTATCGGACATATTGCTAAAGCAAAAGGTATGTCTCAAATTGCAAAAGATACAGGACTTGGTCGTGAAAGTCTTTACAAATCATTTCGTGATGGCGCAAGTCCTAAATTTGAAACAGTAATGAAAGTGATGCACTCACTCGGTGTTCAATTACGAACAACGACTTGATATTCTTTTCTATACCTATATTTTTGCGGTATTCTTTACGGTAATAAAAAATGGTATACACATTTAAAACGCCTATTTATAGGTGTTTTAAATTACAATTCGGTTGACCTACACTCCACCATTCCCTAAGCCATTTTCTCTACTGTTCCATGATTTGTTCCATAAAGTGTGGTACTTCTATCAATCTTTTATTCTTCAGATGCAATAAAAACACCATAGGTTGTTAAAATTATTTTAGAATTTG
Organism: Sulfurospirillum sp.; assembly: GCA_021206415.1. Taxonomy (GTDB): domain Bacteria; phylum Campylobacterota; class Campylobacteria; order Campylobacterales; family Sulfurospirillaceae; genus Sulfurospirillum. Next base: position 5,978 of record JAJOKG010000092.1, read on the forward strand.
AATGTCCCAACATATTAATTATTAGACTTTTTTTCAATGGATTATGAAAAAAGTCTAATAATTAATTTACATGTAAATATTTTTAAAATCAAACTATCAATGAATTAAAAAAGTTAAAGAAGCAAGAAGTGATTTAAAAGAAGGATGGCGAGAGGGTGGAGGAATCGAACCTCCCAAGAGACGGTCAACCGCCCCTCCAATCGGCTTTGAAGGCCGTGGTGCACACCAGAGTCACATACCCCCCGCAGAAGGAAAATAATTTTAACCTATCTTTGCTTTAGTGAGAATAAAGTTTCTATTCTTTATAATGAAAAGAAGTTCATAGCAGGAGGTTTACATGGCATTTCGTCTTTTTATTTTGCTTTGTTTGCCTTTTTTCATATGGGCAGCACCAAGACAAGCAAATGAAAATATTTGGGTCAAGGTGGGACAGATTTATGGGATTGAGCCGAGTCTTCTTTATTCCATTGCTAAAGTCGAAAGTAATCTAGATCGGTATGTGGTTGCTTTTAGTGCTCATAAAATGACGCCAAAACAAGCCAGAGATTTGGAAGCTTTTTTGAAACAAAAGGGCATTGAGAGTCAAATGCACACGAAAGTTATCTCAATTAGAAGTAAAAATAAATATGAAGCCAGCCATGTTGTGCATTTCCTTTACACACGCAATTACCCACGTTTTGACATGGGCATCATGCAGATTAACTCCATTCATAAACCTATGCTCGATAGAGCGAATATCTCTTTTTATGACCTCTTTGACCCTAAGGTTAACATTCAAGTAGGCGCGTATATTTTAGCAACGTGTTTTGCCAAACATAAAAATAACAAAGACGCCATTAATGCTTACAATGGCAAAATTAAAGACAACCCTTACTCTGCCAAAGTTTTTAAAGAGTTCAAAAAGCTTTACAGCTCCTATCAAAAAGACAACTCGAAGCTTCACTACAAAGACCCATCATAATTCACCCAAGCGATACCCAACCTCTTTAATCATCTCAATGGCTCCCTCGGGGAGTTTTCTGCGCAAGCGCTTGATAAGAGCTCGCATATTTAAAATGCTCGTCTCCTCGCCCTCCCACACATACTCTTCTAATTCACTAAAGGTAATGACCCTGTGTCTGTCTTTAATAAAAAGGTCTAAAAACATACACTCTTTTTTTGCCAGTTTTATCTCTTCATTATCGGGAGCAAAGAGACGATGATTGACATGGTCGTAGGTGTATCCTGTCCAGAGCGTGATAATTTGAGAGGGTTTATGGCAGAGTTTTTTCACTTTTTTGAACCAACTCATAAATGAAAAAAGGTTTTTTAAGATAGTCATCACAGCCTATTTCGTATGAAGACTGAATCTTCTCTAAATCATGGTTGGAGCTCATAATAATGACAGGAATTTCTTTATGGTAGAGACGGATTGTCTCCAAAATGGAGAGCCCATCAAGTGAGGGAACATTAATGTCCAAAATAAAACAGTGGTAGCCACAATTAAGCGCATCGAGTGCTTTTTCGCCATCATAAAAAAGATCAACACTATATCCCTCTTTATCTAAAAACACCTTTAATGACTTTGGCTAAACGATCGTTATCTTCAAGAACTAAAATTTTCATGTTACATTTCCTAGTATAATGGAGAAACAAGCCCCATCGTTTTTATTGAAAGCGGTAATTTTTCCACCCATTTTATCTTCAATAATCAGTTTACTCATATAAAGCCCAATCCCATGCCCTTGTTTTTTGGTTGTAAAGTAAGCATCAAAAAGATGAGGCAATTTTTCTTCTTTAATGCCTCCTGCATTATCACATATTTCAATAATAACGTTTTGTGCATGGTTATAGATGACAATAGAAATCATACCTCGTTTTATCTTTTTTGCTTCTCTCTTTTCTATAATTTGATCTTTAGCATTATTGACAATATTTAAGAGCGTTTGCATAAATTCATTTTTATAGCCACGAACGGAGAGGTTGGTGGCATGGCTGATATCTACAGTAACATCAATGTAGTTATATTTGATGGTATGGTTAATAATCTTTAGCATCGTTTCAATCGCATCATTGATGTTAAAAACTGTTTTAGTGGTTGAGGGCATAATAAAGGCTTGAAAACTGTTAATGGTATCTGTCATGTAGTGGACTTGCACCATAATGTCATGGACAAATTGATTGTTTTGTTCTTCTGACTGTTCTGTGGAGTTGTAAAAATGATCTTGCGCTATGGTCGCAATCTCAACCAAAGGGTTTTTCCACTGATGAGCAATAGAAGAGAACACTTCACCAATTTCAGCCAATTTGGATTGTTGAATAATAAACTGTTGATGTTTATTTTTTTGCACTTCAACCGCTCGTAACTCTTTTTCAGAGCGAATGCGCATATAAATATTATGAAAAAGCCCTAAAATAAGAAAAAACGAGAAAAGGAGAAATGAGAAAAACCGCGTCAATAAGTTTTCGATGACGATCAAAAAAAGGTTTCAGGTGCATTAATAAGCTCAAATTCTGGGACTGTAGGATTGGGATAAATGTCAAATTGTTTAATTTTTTGAAGATCAAACTGATACCAATACTCATCAAATGTCTTTACATGTAAAGGGTGGATTTTTTCATCTAACACATCTAAAATCATCTCACCTGTTGCCATGCCAAGTTTTTGCACAGGAACTAGCTTGCCACCAAACGCTCCTTTTCCAATAAAAAGTGTATCGGTGATAAAGACTGGCAGAGCACTTTTTTGAATCATAGTGGCAATTTGGTTGTTTTTATAGAGATTTCCATAGCGGTCATTGTAAAAACGGATGTAAAAAATTGCCTCTTCTTTATTGGGTGTAGAAAAGCGTTTTTCTAACTCTTCAAGGGTTGATTCACGAATGTATTCGATCTGAAGTCTATCATGAAACTCCTGCATCGCTTCACGAATAAACGGCTCGCTGTCATCACCATTAGCACTGGCATCGTTAATAATCGTGATTTTTTTTAAGCCGTGGTATCATCTTCGCCATCAAAGGAATCGTATCACCAATGGCTCTTTTTTCCATAACCCCATAAATGCGGTCATCTAAGCCTTTGGCATGAATCTCTTTAACATCAAACTGTTCTAAGCCTGTAAATAAAATAGGCTCATCGGTGAAAAGCTCATGATAATACTCAATTAAAAAATCATAAGCAAATTTATCGACAGCCACGATAAGATCATGTTTTTGATTTTTGAGTTGAAGTTTATAAAGTTCTCGCAGTTTGGCATAATACTCTTTAGAGTTAATACGTTTTGAGTCCATGTACAAAATATTCATGGTAATTTCAGGATGATTATAAAAGACGTCTTCCATTCCTTTTAAGACGTCATCGCTCCATTGAAAGCCTTTGTGATAGGAGTTAATGATGAGGATTTTTTTTATCATGTGCCCACGCAAAGGTGGTTCCCATGAAAATAAAAACAGTTAAAAATAAGAGTATTTTTTTTCATGAGATTTGTTCTTTTTAAGAGTTATTATAACACATGAGAGGAAAAGTCCTATCTCTTTCCGCCAAAAGAGATAGGAATGTTTTTAATACTCTAAGAACATTTTTTGAAGTGCTTTTTTATCGTTGGTTTTTGTTAAACCTAACATTAAAAGAACACGTGCTTTTTGTGGGTTAAGGGTTGTGGTTGCGATAAAGCCATATTTTGCATCATCCACTTCGCCCTCTAAGGTTGTGCTACCACTGCCTACACGGCTACTTCTAGCTACAACCACACCTTTTTTAACTGCTTCACCCAATGCTTCTTGTGTAAGAGGGAAAGGATTTCCATTACCCATACCTGCATGAACGATTGCTTTAGCACCTGCGCTCACGGCTGCTTTTACCATCACATCGGTATCATTTGGGTGACCATAAACGATGTCTACACGTGGTAAATCTTCAAGTTTAGCCACATCAAATTCAGAATTTACCGTGTGTTTACGGGTTGGTTGCATGTAGTATTCAACATTACCATAGTAAACGGTACCAATTTTACCGCTGTTTGGTGACGCAAATGCATTCACTGAGCTGGTATTAACTTTAGTCACTTCTCTTGCACTGTGAATCTCATCATTCATCACAACGACAACGCCTTTACCTGCAGTATCTTTATTGGTTGCAACGTGCATTGCATTATAAAGGTTCATTGGACCATCTGCACTCATAGAGGTGCTTGAACGCATTGCGGCAACGAAAACAACAGGTTTTTTACTTTTTACGGTTAAATCAAGAAAATACGAAGTCTCTTCAACAGTATCCGTACCATGGGTAATCACCACACCATCAATCTCTGGATTAGCTAAAAGCTCGTTAACTCTTTTTGCGAGTTTAAGCCAGACTTTATTCGTCATCTCTTGAGAACCAATGCTAGAGATTTGCTCTCCTTTAATGGTTGCCATTTCATTGATAGCAGGAACAGCTGCAATGAGTTTATCAACAGTCACTGCACCTGCTGAGTAAGAACTTTTAAGCTCAGATGTTCCTGCCCCTGCGATAGTGCCACCTGTAGCTAAAATAGCGATGGTTGGTTTTGCCATCAACGAAGAAGCGCCAATAAGGGCGACCATTAAAGATGTACGTAGTAAATTCATGCGAAGGCTCCTTTAGAAAATGTGTTTTACATGTAAAGGCATTTGGCTCTAAAAAAGAGCCAAATTTAAAGCATAAAAGAATTAGTTTTTAGAGAATCATTCCACCAATCACGAATGCGAACGCAACAGAAAGAGAAATGGCAACCACACCAGGAATAAGGAATGGGTGATTGAAAACATATTTACCAATTCTTGTTGATCCTGTATCGTCCATCTCTACCGCTGCAATCAATGTTGGGTAAGTAGGAAGAACAAACAATGCGCTGACCGCTGCAAAAGAAGCAACAATCGTTAAAGGTGAAACACCGAGCAATAAAGCACTTGGCATCAACGCTTTAGCCGTTGCTGCTTGAGAGTAAAGAAGCATACTTGCAAAGAAAAGAACAACAGCTAACATCCATGGATACACATTGAGAAGATCACCTGCAAACGCTTTAATTTCAGCAATATGATTTGCAACAAAGGTATCACCTAACCACGCAACACCCAGTACACAGATACATGCACTCATACCTGATTTAAAGGTACCAGAGTTAAGAATTTGTGCTGAATCAATACGTGTAAGGAACGTAATAAACGTTGCACCTGTCAACATGAAAAGCATAATCGCAGCGTCACGTCCAACTACAGGGTTTTTAATTAAGCCAACTTTTCCACTAATCATCGTAGCATACGCAACAACCGCTAAAATAGTCACAAGGAAAATTACAACAGAAAGTTTTGCACCTGGTTTAATTTCAAGTTGTGTCGCACCTCTGGTTTTTACCAAACCTTTTGCGACTCTTTCTTGATACACTTCATCATCTTTTAACTCTTTACCTAAAAAGTTAGCAACAAACGCTGCACACATACATGCAAGAAAAGATGAAGGAATACACACCGCAAGTAAATCCAAATAACCTACACCGTGTTTTTCTAACGCACCACTTAAAAAGACAACTGCTGCTGAAATTGGAGAAGCAGTAATCGCAATTTGAGACGCAACAACAGCGATACTTAAAGGACGAGATGGGCGAATACCTTGCTCTTTTGCTACTTCTGCAATAACAGGAAGTGTTGAAAACGCTGTATGACCCGTACCTGCAAAAAATGTCATAATGTAAGTAACCACAGGTGCTAAAAACGTAATTTGTTTAGGATTTTTACGAAGAATTTTCTCCGCAATGCTGACCATATAATCAAGCCCACCTGCCACTTGCATTGCCGCAATCGCTGCAATAACAGACATAATGATTAAGATAACATCGATAGGAATTGATCCTAATTTTAAACCCATACCAAGCGTTAGGACTAAAACACCCAACCCTCCAGCATAACCGATAGCAATGCTACCGAGTCTTGCACCAAAAAAGATGGCGGCAAGAACAACAATGACTTCTAACCATAACATGGTAACTCCTTGTACTAAGTTTATGAACTCCTCTAATAGCTTCAAAAGCGATTAGAGCAATTGGGTGCCACATAAGGGCGGTAAAAGGAAGAAGGTGTGTGAGCACCGCTTCTTATGTGGCACGGAAAAAGGCTAAAAGGCTATTTATTTTTTATCGTATGTACGTGGTTTAATCATATTTTCTGGCTTAATGATGTCATCAAGCTCATCTTTAGCCAAAAGACCACGCTCTAAAACGATGTCATAGACTGAACCGCCTGTCTCTAATGCTTCTTTAGCTACTGAAGTTGAGTTCTCATAACCGATAAATGGATTAAGAGCGGTTACAAGACCGATGCTGTTAAGAACAAGTGACTTACATCTCTCAGGATTTGCTGTGATGCCATCGACACATGTATACGCTAAGGTCTCAAACGCATTTCTCATCATGTTGATAGAGCTAAAAAGGTTGTAAGCAATAACGGGTTCAAACACATTAAGTTGAAGCTGACCACCTTCGCACGCCAATGTCACAGCGATGTCTGTACCAATCACTTGGAAACATACTTGGTTAACCACCTCAGGAATAACAGGGTTAACTTTACCTGGCATAATCGAACTGCCTGGTTGCATTGCAGGAAGGTTAATTTCGCCAAAACCTGTACGAGGGCCTGAGCTTAGAAGGCGGAGGTCATTACAAATTTTTGACATTTTGGTAGCAACACGTTTAAGAACACCAGAGATTTGTACATACGCACCTGTATCTTGGGTTGCTTCAACAAGATCACCCGCAGTTACAAACGGACGACCTGTGACTTCTTGTAATTTAGCTTCAACCATTTTTGAATAATCAGGGTGTGAGTTAATACCTGTACCAATCGCTGTTGCACCTAAGTTCATCTCACGAACCAATTGTTGCGCTTCAATGACACGTTGAATGTCTTCGCCAATCATAACCGCATAGGTTCTGAATTCTTGCTCTAGGGTCATAGGAACCGCATCTTGAAGTTGTGTACGTCCCATTTTGATGATGTCTTTAAACTCAACCGCTTTGTTTGCAAATGAGCTTTTGATGATTTTCATAGACTCAGTAAGTTCACCTAATTTTTCATAAAGTGCTACACGAAGCGCTGTTGGGTAAGCATCATTAGTTGATTGAGAAAGGTTAACATCGTTGTTTGGGTGTAAAAATTTGTATTCACCTTTTTGGTGACCCATTTTTTCCAAACCAATGTTTGCGATAACTTCGTTTGCGTTCATATTGGTTGATGTACCTGCTCCACCTTGGAACATGTCTACAACAAATTGGTCATGGTATTTGCCTGCAATGATTTCATCACATGCTTCACAAATCACATTTTTTTTTAGCTTCAGCAAGAAGTCCTAATTCGAAGTTTGCTAAAGCTGCTGCTTTTTTTACTTTTGCTAGCGATACAATAAACGTAGGGAAGCTTGAAAGTGTAATACCTGTAATATGAAAGTTCTCAGCCGCACGTGCTGTTTGAACGCCATAATAACATTCGTTAGATATTTCTTTATCACCGATTAAATCGTGTTCCATTCTGGTTGACATTTTGTCTCCTTAAAAAAGTTAAACATGGTGGAAGTTTAAACCTCTAAAGGGATTTGAAAATGACTTTTTGGGATTTTTTTTAAAAAAAGCTTGAAAGAAGAGAATTAATTAAAATATATAAAATTTTAAGGAAAAATGTTTTACATGTAAAGAGGGAAAAATCCCTCTTTGCTTAGAGCTTTACAAATTTACTCTTTTCAGAAAGCCCAAAATTACGTGGTTTTATCATGTTTTCGGGTTGAATAATATCATCGAGTTCGCCTTTTTCCAATAAGCCTTTTTCTAAGACAATATCATACACTGAGCGTCCACTCTCTAGCGCTTCTTTCGCCACCATCGTAGAGTTTTCATACCCGATAAAAGGATTAAGTGCGGTCACTAAGCCAATACTGTTTAAAACCAGCGATTTACATCGCTCAGGATTGGCGGTAATGCCATCGACGCAAGTGTACGCTAAGGTTTCAAACGCATTTTTCATCATATTGATAGAGTTGAAAAGGTTGTAGGCAATAAGCGGTTCAAAGACGTTGAGTTGCAACTGACCACCCTCGCACGCAAGGGTTACGGCGATGTCCGTTCCAATGACTTGAAAGCAGACTTGATTGACCACTTCGGGGATAACAGGATTGACTTTACCAGGCATAATGGAGCTTCCTGGTTGCATCGCAGGCAGGTTAATCTCTCCAAAACCTGTTCTTGGGCCTGAGCTTAAAAGCCTTAAGTCGTTACAAATCTTGGACATCTTCGTCGCCACGCGTTTTAAAACACCTGAAATTTGCACGTACGCACCTGTATCTTGGGTCGCCTCAATCAAATCACCCGCGGTGACAAAAGGACGACCTGTGACCTCTTGTAATTTTCGCTCAACGGTTGTGGCATAATCAGGATGCGCGTTAATGCCCGTACCAATGGCGGTTGCACCCATGTTGATTTCTCTCACTAATTGCCTTGCTTCATGCACCCTTTGAATGTCCTCACCAATCATTACCGAGTAGGTACGAAACTCTTGCTCTAAGGTCATAGGCACCGCATCTTGCAGTTGGGTGCGACCCATTTTAATGATGTCTTTAAATTGAGCTGATTTGCGAGAAAAAGAGTTTTGGATGATTTTCATCGACTCACCCAGTTCGCCTAATTTTTCATAAAGTGCGACACGAAGGGCGGTGGGATAAGCATCGTTGGTCGATTGGGAGAGGTTGACATCGTTGTTAGGATGCAAGTATTTGTACTCACCCTTTTGATGTCCCATCAGCTCTAAGCCAATATTCGCAATGACTTCATTGGCGTTCATATTGGTGGAAGTTCCAGCGCCTCCTTGAATCATATCGACCACGAATTGGTCGTGGTATTTACCTGCAATCAGTTGGTCGCACGCCTCGACAATGGCGTTTTTCTTTGCCTCGGAGAGAAGCTCTAACTCATAGTTTGCCAAAGCGGCTGCTTTTTTAACTTTAGCGATGGACTCGATAAATGTGGGAAATTTTGAGAGGGTTACCCCCGTGATGTGAAAATTCTCTGCCGCACGGGCGGTTTGAACACCATAATAACACGCATTGGATATCTCTTTATCGCCGATTAAATCATGTTCGATTCGAGTTGACACGGTTGGACTCCTTGAGCAAATATAGTAGCTCTATTATAGACGGAGTTTGTACAAAATAATCTTTACATGTAAAACTTATTTTTTAGTAATGCCCACCTTTTGAGGGCGAATACTTAGATCGGTAATGACCCCGTTTACATGTAAGACATCCCACACGCTTTGAGCGATGGTTTCAGGGAGCAGATGGGTTGATTCATCCTCGCTGGGCTTAAAATGCAGTGCGTCAAAAAAAGGCGTTTGCGTCATGTCAGGGTTGATGGAGGTCACTCTCACACCGCTTTTTCGCACCTCTTCAAAGAGACAATGCCCAAAGTCTCGAAGCCCACTTTTGGTGGCGGTGTAGAGAGCGGAGTATTTGGCGTGGCGAGTCGCTTCGATGGAGGTAATGTTGATGATATGACCGCTTTGTTTTTGCAAGGAGCGCAAACATAAAGAGCTTAAAATAATAGGAGCAGTGAGGTTGATGTCAATGAGGTTTTTGATTTTGGAGGGGCTGATGCTCTCGTGCGGATCAAACAATCCTACTCCCGCACAGTTAATAAGCACATCGACCTCATGGGTTTTTAGCCACGCTTTGACTTTTTTTTTCAAGCGCTTCAGTATCTCGCAAATCACACACAATCTCCGCATCGTTTCGCCCGATATTAAAGACTTCATACCCGTTACATGTAAGAATGTTTCTTATCGCTTTGCCAATACCACTGCTTCCACCACTCATTAAAACCGTTTTCATAACATTCCTTTTATTTTTTGCATATACGCCCCTACCATCGCTTCTTCAAAAGCTTCGTTGTTGGCGTACTCATGCCCAAAGACTTTTTGCCACAAGCTCTCATCTTCCATGCAGAGGTAGAAAAAAACCTCGGTGTGCCACGGTTTAAATGCTTGATAAAGTGTGCTAAACATCTCCTCTTTGAGGCTTAGAGGATAGGAGTATTTTCCACTGGCATCGACTAAGGGCATTTGCAAAATTTTACTGCTTTGCGCACGCAGTCGTATCTTTTTTAACACTGGTTTGATGAAGGTTAGCGTGCCCATGGAGATGAGCGCAACCTCTTTACATGTAAAGCGCTCAAGAAGCTCTTTAGCAATGGCGGTGTACGCCTCTTGCCACCCCTCAAAAAGCACGATAGGATGAAAATGAAAGCCTACCAATACGCCTTTATCCGCCAGCGCTCTAGCACTTTGGATACGTTCTTGTAGGCTAGAAGCTCGCTTCTCCTCGTTGTCGATGATAACCTGAGGGTTGAGTGACCATGTACAAAGAACATTCCTAGGTACTTCATTTTCGAGCAGATAGCTAATGTTATCTGATTTACTTTTAAGCTCCAAAATGACATTGGGATGTTTTCGTGCAAAGCTAAAAAGCGCTTCCAAAACGCCCGCACGATTCCCCCACATGAGCGAATCCGAAGACTGTCCCGTACCGATGTGGTAGGTTTTGTGCGAATCAAGTTCTAAACGCTCCAACTTTTGGGCAAAGTTTTTATCGAAGATGATGGTGTTGTTTTTGTAAAAACTCTGAATGGAACAGTACGAACAGTCAAACCCACAACTCTCCACAGCATCCAAAGTCATTAGATTGCAACAGCGTGTTTTAGGCGATGCTACAGGACAAGAGCCAAGACCCAAATGCTCTTTTTCGATTTCTTCGATTTTGAACATCTCTTTTTCAAAATTTATGGGTGTTGGAGGATAGCACTTTAGGTTGGTTTTTAAAGCTTCATAGGCTTGTTGCAAGGCTGAAAACGCCTCTTTTTTGCTCTCTTTATCCACCCAAAAGGCTTCTATATTCTCATCCCACATCTGCATATCAACCGCCATAATGATGAACTGCTGAATTTGCGAAAAGCTCAAATGATACGCTAAGGCTTTGGTTTTTACAAAGCTTTGTGTATTTACATGTAAACTCTGAAAGGGCGTGTTTTCGCACGCTTTTTCAAAGTGTTCAAGGTTCGTATCTAACATATTTCTCCCATACTTTAATGCTTTTAGTAACCCAATTTCCCACGTCTGTTTTGCTAGGAATTGTATCTTCCAAATGGTCTGAGACCACTTTAAAAAACGTAAGTTTTAATAGTCTTAGGAACGGTTTGCAAAAAGGTGTCCGCTTCCATATCCACCAAAGTCGTCTTTACATGTAAGGCTTTTTGAACAGCCCCATCATAACTTGAACAGCTCG
>JAJOKG010000037.1 GCA_021206415.1 Sulfurospirillum sp.
TTACCGATATCTACTGAAATATAGCAGCGAAGCGGAAGTAAAAAAAAGCAATGATGGCCTATCTTAAAAATCCTAAAAAAGATACTTCTATCTTGCAAGATGGCCTTATACAACGCTTTGGAGTTAAGAAAAAGACAACCTTAACAGATGAAAAGCTCAAAGAATCAATCGATATTTACTGGGAGACATACACCGTTTTTGGTCGCCTCAAATAGCGTTACATGTAAGCTTTCACGAGACACAAAAACCACACCACTACAAAAACAACAATGCTTAAAAAAACCACTGCACTGCCCGCATCTTTCGCACGTCCTGCCATTTCATGGTATTCAAGCGTTACCAAATCGGTCACCCGCTCAATCGCACTGTTCATTGCTTCAGCAATGGGCATTCCCATGAGAGCGATAAACATCAAGAGTTTATAACTAAGCTCCAAAGGGATGAAAAAAAGAACAGGGGTTAAAAAAAAGCACCAAAATGAGCTCCAAACGAAATGATGTCTCATGAGCAATAATATCTCTAAGCCCTTTAAGTGCATAAGTTGTATTTTTAAAAAAATGATATTTGGGTTGATTTCTCACAGAGTGCCTTTAGTCTAAACAGATATTTTTTGCCACATACCACTTGACAATGGCCATGGTCGAGTAGTTCATTTCACGTTGTTCAAAGGGAATGGAAGCAATGCGCATTTTAGAGCTAACCACACCGCTTACGAGTGTTAAAAAGAGAAAAAACGCAATGCCAGCCCATATATTGTACGCATATCCAATCCACAAACCCACACCCCACGGGCTCAGCGCTAAGAGCCCATACAAAACATATTGCGCCACTTTGCACCAAAACCCTTTGATTTTTGGGATAACTTCAATGCGTGGAGGAATGGGTTGCATGCGTTATTTTAAATTGGTAAAGTTTACAGGGAAGTCAAATTCACACCCACGAATCGCTGCAATCGCTTCTTGCAGATCATCAATGCTTTTGCCCTCAACTCTGACTACATCACCTCGAATAGAGGCTTGAACTTTCAGTTTCAAATCTTTAATCTCTTTGACGATTTTTTTGGCATCGTCACTGGAAATCGCATCGACAATACTCACCGTTACTTTCACTTTTGAGCCACCCGCAGGTTCACGTTTGAGCTCTTTAAGCGCTTTACCTGAAATGCCCCGTTTAATCGCCTCAGAAACCAACGCATCCACTATCGCATCGGCTTTTGAATCTGTCGTCGTAATCAAGGTAACGGTTTTGGCTTTTTCATTATGGTCAAACTCACACGCAATGCCTTTAAAATCCCAACGATTGGTAATGACCTTTTTGGCTTGCTCGTACGCATCTTTAAACTTTTGTTTGTCAATCTCCGCACTAATGTCAAAACTATGCTCTTTTGCCATCTTTTCTCCTTATTGTCTTAAAAAATCTTTGATATTTTCACCCACCAAACGAATCAGCTCACGCCTTGCTTCCACACTTGCCCACGCAACGTGCGGTGTCATTATCAAGCGTTCAGGATGCTTTACATGTAAAAGCGGATGATTCGCTTCCATAGGCTCTTTTTCTAAGACATCAAGCCCTACAAAAAGCTCTTTGCTATCCATCGCTTCTGCCAAATCACCCTCATGCACAATGCCTCCACGTCCAACATTGATCAGGATGGCACCTTTTTTCATCATAAGCAATTGCTCTTTGCGCACCAAATAACGTGTTTTTTCATTCAAAGGGGCATGAATGGAGACAATGTCACACGTTTGCATCATCTCATCTAAAGAAACCTGTCGATACGTGCCATTATGATTGGCGCCACTGGTCGAATAATAGAGCACTTCTGCCCCAAACGCCGTGGCAATGTTAGCGACTTCTTTACCGATATTTCCTAAGCCAATAATGCCCCAACGCTTTCCTTTGATTTCAGAAAAAGGCTGCGCTAAATGGGTAAAAATAGGGCTTTTAACCCACTCACCCGATTTCACATACCCATCGTAATAGGCAAGCTTTCCTAACAAATTAAGCACTAACATCAGCGTTGTTTGTGCCACGGACGCCGTAGAATAGCCCGCAACATTTTTAACCACAACCCCTTTATACTTTGCATACTCCAAATCAACGTTGTTCATACCCGTAGCGGTAATACAAATGAGTCCTAAATTGGGACATGCATCCATCACCGCTTTGTCAATCAACACTTTATTGGTGAGCACAATTTTGGCATCCCCAATGTGCTGTATGCGCTCTTCAAGAGAAGTTGTATCAAAGGCTTCAAACACGCCAAACTGTGAGAAGAGCGTTAAATCCGCATCATCACCCAATGTTTTTGCATCCAAACAGACTATTTTCATCACTTAATCCTTTATGCGGTGTCCCACAAATTTTGAAAAATTCTCCATAATCAATCCACCTCGCCTAAACCCTAAGCCACACCCCTCGTACGCAAAGAAAACACCCGCTTGGTAGCTTCGTCCTTGTTCATCTTTGGGCAACTCTGCATACGCTTGATAGATGGGTTTAAAATTACCATATTCGCCCTCTGTTTTTTCAATCACAGACATATCACGCTCATAAATAACAGTGTTAGCCCCTTCTCGTCCAAAGGCTCTCTTTTCAACCTGTTTTTGCCCCTTAAGCGGTTCAAACGACGTCTCAAGCAACAACGGATGATTGGGAAAAAAGATCCCATAAAATTTTCATAAAGGCTTTGCTTTGAAACAGAAGCGTATAGGCAGGATTGAGAATAATCGCCTTTTGCTCTTGCACCATTTCATCCAACAAAAGGGCTAAATCACCCTCTTCAATGGCAATATTTTCCCATGGAATGAGTTTAAACCAGTACTCAAAATTCTCATCATCCTTAAAAATGCCCTCACTACCGTTAAAGCCTACCTCATCCACATAGGCAAAATCGGTGTGAAAACCCGCTTCATTGGCGGCGCTTTGTAATAAACGGGTGGTGTTTTCATCTTCAATATTTCCACGAATAGAGGAGAATAAAATCTTCCATCCCTCATAGTAACGAGCAAACTCTTCGGTATCACCCTCTAAGACAACCAACCGTTTAAAGTTCTCTTTGAGCGCTTCAAAAACCGTATTGAACTGTTTGGCTTCATCCATCCCATTGGCTTTCAGCATCGCCCATTGGATAATGGCTGTTTCATAGAGCGAGGTAGGCGTATCGGCATTAAATTCAATGAGTTTAATGGGCTTTCCATCCACGCCCCCCGCAAAATCAAAGCGACCGTACAAATGCCAATGCACATCATTTTCCCATGAATTTTTAATCAATTCAACCAAATTAAAAGGAATATTAAGCTCGTGAAATAAATCATTGTCAATAACGTATTGTCCCGCCTCTGCAAACATGTCATATAACGTGTTAGCCGCTTCATAATACGCTTCTACTTCATCATTACTGACTAAAACCAATTCATCTGCAACGTAGGATGTCTCATCGCTATCGGTATGCCAATAAAATCCAATTGATTCTAAAAAGTCTTTACTTAAGGGTTTAATTTTTTCTGTTGATACCATTTAAATTTATCCTCCGAAACTGCTAGGCGCTTTTGATGTTGAACTGGTTGATGAGGTTGTTGTGCCTGATTTTGAACCAAAAAAACCACTGCTTTTACTGGCACTGCTGGTGCTAGAAGTAGACATAGGTTTGTTAAAACTTGTAGTACTACGAGAATAAGCTTGAGGTGATTTATACGTTGTTGCACGCTGATTTTGATAATTTTGGTTATTAAAAAGCTTATTACCAATCCAACTACCAATCATTGCGCCTGCAATACTAGAGAGTAAAACGCCACCCAACCCCATCTGCCCTGAGCTTAACTGTGGATTTGTTAAAGCTGAAGTATTATTATCAATTTTAGCAGCTTCTTCTTTGACTAAAGCATCTATTTCAGTTTGAGATAAAATACGCTCACTTCCATCAGGTTGTCGAACAATAACACGGGTTGTTGAACTAGGATATTCTTCCGCAATTTTATATTCACCTGGTGATATTTCATCGACAATAACCAGTGCGCCTTGTGTTTTTGCAGCTTCGGCTAAAGCATTTTTATCCTCTTTTTGCTCACACCCTTGCATGCTGGCAATGACCATCACACCAATGCCTCCAGCGATCATATAATCTGAAATTTTTCGAATGTACTTCATTATTATTATTCTCCTAATATCTCTTTAAGTTTTTTACCTTTTTAATAAATAACTTTCCATTTTTATCCATGACACTATCAAGTTGTCCTACTTTTTTACCTACTTTATCACTAATGTCGTGTTTCTCTTTTTTTGAAAATCCCTTTTCTTTTAAATAACTTCTCAAATCTCTCCAGTCGCTGTAAGCATCAACTGTGAAATCTGTTTCCCTGTGTTCTTCTTCGTCTAAAACATCTGCCTCTTCATACGCATGTATTGATGGTGTCACTCTGGGCGACATTGGTGTTAAATGCTCTTCATTACATGAGGATGCTGGCTCAGTGTTTGTATGAGTAATTTGTCGATTTGCTAAGGAAAGAATAGCTTTTAATTGCTCATCTCGCTCTTTATAAATCATCTCAATTTTCTCTTTAGACTCAATAAGCATACGCTCTTTATCAGCAATAAGACGCTCTTTATCAGCTTCTAATTTTGCGTTCTTTTGCTTCATCTCATCAAGTTGCACTTTTAATAATTCTACATAAGCACTATTCTCAATACTCATATCAACTCGACGTGCTGGAGTACTCTCTTTTAGATTACTTTTTGTTAGCATAATGTATTTCACACCATTTTCAACAACACTCTGCAACGAGCCTCTTCGCAAACGGTTGTAAATAGCCTCTTTACTAACACCTAAAAGCTTCGCCGCCTCAAGAACAGTAAGTTTTTTATCCATTGTATGACCTTTATGCTAACACAAAGAAATATATTTGCTCTTAATGTTATCATAGCTTTGATTAGTTTATTTTTAGGGAAGTCTTAAATAAGGAGAAAAAGAAGTAAGCCAAGAAGCT
This sequence comes from Sulfurospirillum sp., assembly GCA_021206415.1. GTDB lineage: Bacteria > Campylobacterota > Campylobacteria > Campylobacterales > Sulfurospirillaceae > Sulfurospirillum. Next base: position 4,986 of record JAJOKG010000037.1, read on the forward strand.
AACTTCTTGGCTGTGTGTGTTAGAGTCTTGACTCGTAACGGCGAAGCATATAAAGTTTTTTCAACTGTTTTTTGCGAGCGCTAATTTTATCTTTTTTGCGTTTTTCGGTTGCTGTTTCATAGAAACGTCTTGCACGCACTTCAGTAACAACTAGGTTACGATCAACTTGTTTTTTAAACTTTCTATACGCTTCGTCAAACGATTCGTTAGGATGTAATTTAATTCCTGGCATACTCTATCCACCACCTTTCTGATGAATTTAGGGGGAGATTATACCTAAGTACTTTTACATGTAAGCTTAAGAGATATCATTATTTTTACATGTAAAAGAGTATTATCCTATTTTTGACGATAAAAATCTTTTTTATATTGACTTCATACGTCAATCTTTGTATACTTTCAATAAAATGACAAAAAGGTGACAATTTTATGTATATTGCGCTTTTAAAAAATCAAAATCTACTGACTCCCATTACCGCACAACAGAAGCAGATTTTAAAATATACCCATCATCATGAGATCAATCTTGATTCAACAGAAATTGAAAATTCATGAT
>JAJOKG010000115.1 GCA_021206415.1 Sulfurospirillum sp.
TAAAAACTCATATTTTTTGGGAATCACACACTATCCTTTTTGTAAAGTCATACGCATTGTAATAAAGTTGTATTAACAAAATTTTAATATAAATATTATTTGCTTTGATGATTCAAAATACGCACTTCTTGTTGTGGAAATGGAATAGTAATATTCTTTACATGTAAAGCAGAATAGATTGCTAAATTAATCTCATACTGTGTTTTAAAAAAAATGTTTGGTAGGCACCCAATAACGAAGCCCTAACTCTATGGCGCTATCGCCAAATTTTGCAATACCCACCACAGGCGTATGCGTTTTGCTTACCTTAGGATGATGCACCAAGACATCATAAATCACCTCAATTGCAACGGAGGGATCTTGCGCATAAGAGACGCCAATGCTTGATTCAACCACCCGGTATTCAAACGAGTTCACCAAAATATCACCAATCATCTGTTTATTAGGAATCGTAATAAGCTCTTCATCTTCATTACAGAGCGTGGTATAGGAGAGCCTTATCTCTTCTACCACACCATACACACCTGAGACCAAAAGTGTATCGCCTACTTTAAATGGACGTGAAATAATAAGTAAAACACCCGCCGCATAGTTAGAAACACTCCCTTGAAGCGCTAAACCAGCGGTGAGAGAAACCGCACCAATCGCGGCGACAAAAGGAGCAATTGAAATACCAATTTTTCCAAGAGCAATGACAATCATAGCTGCAAAAACCACTATTTTTGAAACATTTGCAACAAATTTTGCAAGTGTCATATCAAAATGATGACGTTCAAAAAGACGTAATAAAAGGGCATAAATGTATTGGGAAGCAAACCAACCCATCACTACAATTAAAAAAGCGCCCAAAAGTTGAAAACTATACGTTGTTAGAAACTCAATAACCACCGTGTAAAATTTTTGAAGAGTTTGTAGTTCTTTATCCATTTTCCAGCCTTTTAAAAAGTTCTGTCTATTATACGATAGAAAAAGCAGAAAAGAGAGTATAATCTTTGTGTAAGTAATGCCTCATGTTAGGAAATTTTATTATGATTTATGGCAATAGTGCATCCTTGATTCGTCAAAAAGACAGTGTGTGTTCCGTGTTGCTTATCTGTGAAGATTCTTCTTTTTTATCCCCTCTTTTAGAAATGCTCTTTTCACACGTTTATTACAGCCATTCGCAAGAACAAAGCCTTTTACTGTTTGAAGAACATGAAATGGATTTGGTGATTATTGATACCGATACACATCAGTATGATTGGCTCTATTTAGTCCATCAATTCCGTTTAAAAATCCATGATATATTTATTGCCTTGCTTGTTGATTTTTCTCAACAAAACGAACGTAAAGCACTGATTAATACAGAAGCTTCTCACTACTTTTTTAAGCCCCTAGAGGAAGAAAAAGTCCATTTTATGTTGTGCGATTTACTGCACAAAATCAATGTAAAAAAAGACACCAAAACATACCATAGGTTAAGAGAAAAACGTAAAATTCATGGGCTCGCTCTTTTTACTATTCAACAAGTGATTGAGGAGATTCCCTCACCTATTTTTGCCTACAATGAACATGAAAAAGTTCTCTTCTATAATAAGAGTCTAGGAGAACTTTTTGACGATAAAAAATTACCAATCCCTGAAATGTTACATGTTTGGAATATTGAAGATTTATTTGAAAATTTTTCAAAAGAGCTTCATTTTATAACGATTCGTTTAGGAAAATCTTTAGATCTAAAGTATTGCTACCAAGATAATCTCGAGCAGAAAATTTTTATTCCTACCAAATTTAATGTCTCACTGGATAATGAAGAAGAGCCATTTGATGTCATTGTACTAACCGATATTGCGCCTTTAATTTTAAAAATTTAACATTAAATAACACTTTATAAAGGATAAAATTACTCTTAATTTTAAAGATTAGCTGGTAATTGTCTTGCTTTTATTAATTAAAATAAATTATCATTTACATAAATTTTAATGATAAAAGGAAATCAAATGAAAAAAACAACCTTTATGGACAAATACCCCGTTTTTAGTCTCACCATGGATAAAAGTGAGTGTAAATATGATACCATGCAGGCATTAATAGAGGATTTAAAAGCAAAAATTGATGCGCATCCTATCGCTAAATTTATTGCTATTTTTGACCATTATGCGCACACTAAAAATATTAAAGGCGAAATTGCGCCTGAGATTTTAGATGCGAAAAATATCGTTTTCTGTTTTGGCGCAGCCATTCCAAACTCTAAAATTTTAGCGGTTCGTCCTCGCTCTATTGGTTTGTGTGAAACTAAAGATCAGTTTATTATTGATTTTTTAGAAGCCCCTAAAGAAGAGTTGCATGTTCTTATGGAAACATGGGCAAAATCGCTTGCAAAAGCCTGAATTAAGGAGTAAAAATGCAATTTATCCGCACCTTCTTTAGCCTCTACAAAGAAGGGTTTGCCAACCTTAGACTAGGAAAGACGTTGTGGAAAATTGTTCTTCTTAAACTACTGATTATGCTGGTCGTGTTTAAATTTTTCTTCTTTAACACGACCCTTCACTCCCACTTTTTAGACGATACCGCTCGTAGTAATTATGTATTAGACAATCTCATAAAGGAGACACCATGAACGAACTCGCTTCGGTTGATTGGAGCAGAGCCCAATTTGCGCTCACTGCCATCTACCATTTTCTTTTTGTACCCCTAACTTTAGGGCTTAGTTTTATCATCGCTATTATGGAAACCCTCTATATTAAAACAGGCGATGCGCATTGGAAAAAAATCACTCAATTTTGGATGAGCCTTTTTGCGATCAATTTTGCAATTGGTGTCGCAACAGGGCTTATTATGGAGTTTGAGTTTGGCACCAACTGGGCGAATTATTCGTGGTTTGTCGGTGATATTTTTGGTGCACCCCTTGCCATTGAGGGTATTTTAGCCTTCTTTATGGAGTCCACTTTTTTTGCGGTCATGTTCTTTGGCTGGAATAAAGTCAGCCCCAAATTTCACCTGCTCTCCACATGGCTTGTTGCCATTGGCTCCAACCTCTCCGCTTTTTGGATTTTGATAGCCAATGGCTGGATGCAATACCCCGTAGGCATGCATTTCAACCCCTCCACCGCACGCAACGAGATGTCAAATTTCTTTGATGTCGCTCTCTCACCGGTTGCCGTTTCGAAATTTTTACACACTGTCGCTAGTGGATATGTCATTGGAGCTTTGTTTGTGGTAGGTATCTCGGCATGGTTTTTACTCAAAAATAAAGAGCTACTTTTTGCCAAACGCAGTATGGTGGTGGGAGCAACATTTGGGCTTCTAACCTCTCTCTTTTTAGCACTAAGTGGCGATGAAAGTGCCTATCAGGTCACCCAACACCAACCTGCAAAACTTGCGGCCATGGAAGGGCTTTATAAAGGCGAATCCAGAGCCGGACTCATTGCCTTTGGTATTTTAAATCCCAATAAAAAAATTAGGGGATAATGAACCTGAGTTTTTAGGTGACATTGAAATTCCTTACATGCTCTCTTTGTTGGGTCACCGCCATGTAGATGCTTTTGTCGCTGGATTAGATGATTTGGTCTATGGCAATCCTACGCATAACATTCCCCCTGCGAGTGAGCGTATCGCCAATGGAAAAATAGCCCTTCAAGCCTTAAGCGATTTTAGAAACGCTAAAAAAAATGGGGGATGAAGTAAAAATGAAAGAGAATGAAGCCATTTTGCAAACGCATATGAAAGATTTTGGCTATGGTTATTTTGAAAAACCTGAGCAAATTATTCCACCCATTGCGATCTCTTTTTACAGTTTTCACATTATGGTCTCTTTTGGCATGTGGTTTATCGCACTCTTTGCACTGGTTCTCTTTTTTATACTCAAACGTGATATTAAAAACTATCCCTTAGTCCTTTATGCGGCACTATGGAGCATTCCTTTAGGCTACATTGCAGCAGAAGCAGGGTGGATTGTGGCAGAAGTGGGCAGACAACCCTGGGCGATTCAAGACTTGATGCCAACACACATCGCAGCAACCCATCTAGGTGGAGGCAATGTTGCCCTCTCATTTACGCTTTTTGCCATTTTATTTACGGTACTTTTGATTGCGGAGATAAAAATTATGCTCAGGCAAATTGCCAAAGGCTTTGAGGGGGCTCACTAATGTTTGAATTACTCTCTTTTTTACAACTGCAACAGTTGTGGTGGATGATTGTTAGTTTGCTTGCAGGACTTTTTGTCTTTTTGATGTTTATTCAAGGCGGACAAAGTCTGCTCTTTAGTTTGCCTGAAAATGAAATGGAAAAAAGTATGCTGATTAACTCTTTAGGACGAAAGTGGGAGCTTGGTTTTACCACGCTTGTCCTTTTTGGTGGAGCGCTCTTTGCGGCATTTCCTCTTTTTTATGCGACCAGTTTTGGAGGAGCCTATTGGGTGTGGCTTGCTATTTTGTTTTGTTTTATTATTCAAGCGGTAAGCTACGAATACCGCAAAAAAGAGAACAACTTTTTGGGGCAAAAAACCTATGAAATATTCTTGTACATCAACGGCTCATTGGGTGTCATTTTACTCGGTGTGGCGCTGAGTACCCTTTTTAGCGGAGCTTCGTTTCATTTAGATGAAAATTTCTTTGTGCAATGGGATAGCAAATTAAGAGGTCTTGAAGCGCTTTTTATCCCGCAAAATTACCTTTTAGCCTTTGCGCTTTTCTTTTTAGCACGTCTTAGTGCGGGGCTTTATTTTCTTAGCAACATCAACCACGCCTCTTTACATGTAAGAATTCAAAAAATGCTTTTGAAAAATACCTTGCTCTTTTTGCCTTTCTTTCTAGGCTTTTTGGCATGGATTTTTCTCAAAGAAGGGTTTGCCTACGATGCTTCGGGTATTGTGAGCATAGAAGCGTACAAATACCTTAACAACCTTCTTGCCCTGCCTGTGGTTGCTGTGATGATTCTTCTAGGTGTGGTTTTGGTGTTGGTAGCGCTTTATCTAGGCATTTTTAAAGCCAGTGTGCATGGTATCAAAGTGATGGGAAGTGGCATTGTCCTTGCGGTTATGGGTATTTTCTTGCTTTTAGGGTTGAATCAAACAGCGTTTTACCCTTCCATCACTGCCCTGCAAAGTTCCCTCACTATCGAGAATTCAAGTGGCAGTCACTATACCTTGACCGCCATGAGTTATGTAGCACTCATTATCCCTTTCGTACTCGCCTACATCAGCTATGCGTGGTATGCAATGGATAGAAAAGATATTGATGAAGCAGAGATGAGTGATGCTTCAGAACATCACTATTAAGGGATTCTTATGGATTATACAACATCACTTCTATGGCTTTTATGCTGGCCTTTACTCATTTATGGGACGTATCGCTTGATTCTCTTTACTGTTAAAAAATTAGATGCATAAATAAATAAGAGGCAGCATAACTGCCTCTTTCTTCTTTACATGTAAAGATTTATGACCCACGTCAACGAGAAAAATCTCCACTTTTTGCTACAATAAACGCCAATACATCACGCATAAAGAAAAATCATGAAACAATTTTTTGGACTTCTTTGTATCGCCACAAGCCTTAGTGCTACAAACTTAGGAGAAACGCTTTTTCAAGGTAATTGTGTCACCTGTCATGATACAAAAAAGGCAAACTCAGCCCCGTCCATTAAAGAGATACAAATCCGCTATAAACAAAAACTTTCCACCAAAGAAGCCTTTGTCTCATTTATGGCACAATGGGTTTTAAAACCCGATGCCAAAACAGCCTTAATGCCTGAGGCGATTGCAAAGTACGAGCTTATGCCTATTTTAGGGTATGACAAAGAGAGTTTAGAAGAGATTGCACACTACCTCTATGATGCAACGTGGCAACCTTGATTCTTTTTTACATGTAACGTATTTTTTCGACCTCAACAACACCATAAATCAACAAACTTGAACAAGAGACAATACCCCATTCAAACCATCCCAAAGGTGCCGTATCAAAAAGTCTATTCATCCATGGATGATACGTTAAGAAAAGTTGCAATCCCCCCACAACAACCATGGCATAAAGCAGATAAGGATTACTCAAAAAGCCTATTTTAAAAACAGAGTAATGAAATGAACGACAGTTAAAGAGATAGAGCATTTCACCAAAAACAAAAATATTAATTACCAACGTTCGAGCGACCATCTCATCAACCCCTAAAGAGAGTGTATAAAAAAAAGGCTCCAAACGCATGTATAAAGAGTAAACATCCCACCAAAAGCACTCGAAACAAAAGTGCTTGACTCATAATGGGTGTTTGTGGAGAACGTGGAGGATTGTGCATCAGCGCTTTTTCTTTAGGCTCATACGCGAGCATAATGCCTAGCGCACTATCGCTTAGCATGTTAATCCACAAAATTTGTAAAGGAAGCAAGGGAAGAGAGATCCCAAAACCAATCGCCACAATAATCACCAACCCCTCACCCACATTGGTCGGTAAAACCCATGTGATAAATTTAATAAGATTATCATACACCACCCTTCCCTCTTCGATGGCATCTTTAATACTCAAAAAATTATCGTCTGCTAGAATCATATCTGCGGATTCTTTGGCAACTTCCGTGCCTGAAATACCCATGGCAATACCTATATTTGCCTGTCTAAGCGCAGGTGCGTCATTAACCCCATCCCCTGTCATCGCCACAATCTCGTCGTGTGCTTGAAGCGCTTTGACTAAACGCAATTTTTGCTCAGGGGCAATACGAGCAAACACATTGACCTCTTGTATGATATTTAAAAGCTGTGCGTCCGTATAGACATCCATCTCTTTGCCCGTTAAAAATGGTGTGTGTGCATTGACTCGAATACCAATCGCTTTAGCAATAGCCAATGCGGTAACACCATGATCCCCTGTAATCATCTTGACCTCAACACCCGCTTCATAACAACGCTGCACTGCTTCATTTACGCCCACACGAGGAGGATCCATCATGCCTTGCAGTCCTAAAAAAATCAACCCTTTTTCAAGATGCTGATGCTCTAGCACTTCCATGTTTTCGCTTAAACAAAGTTTTGCAAACGCCAAAATACGCAGTCCTGATGTGGCCATCATCTCAGCATGATGCACAATAAGCGCTTTATCAATCGCACGTTTTTCTCCCTCCATACCCATCACCCAATCGCATCGCTCTAAAATCTTTTCAACAGAACCTTTCATATACACCACAAAACCCTCAGCGCTTTGGTACAGTGAGGCCATATATTGGCGTTCAGATTCAAAATGCAAGGTATCAACAAGCGTGCTTTGCTGTGCCATAACCTCTGTGATACCTCCCTTTTTAGCAGAGACAATAAGCGCTCCTTCGGTAGGGTCTCCTTCAATGCTATAAGTTCCTTGAATTTGATGATGTAAGGCGGTATTACACAAAAGACCACAATAGAGCGTTTCATATAACGCACTTTTTTCTTTAGGCACCAAAGCCTTACCCTCATCTAAAACATCTCCCTTAGGATCGTACCCACTTCCGCTCAAAGAAAAAGAGTGATTGTCCACATAGATCTGTGTTACGCTCATAGCATTTTGGGTTAATGTGCCCGTTTTATCAGAACAAATGACGGTGGTACTACCTAAGGTTTCCACTGCGGGAAGCCTTCTTATAATGGCATTTTTACGTGCCATTTTAACCACACCAATAGCCAGAATAATGGTCATAACCGCAGGCAACCCCTCAGGAATAATCCCAACAGCCAACGCCACAGAAGCCATAAAAGTCTCTACCAGTGGCTCATCATGCCACAATCCTAATCCAAAGGTGATGAAAGAAATCGCAACAATACTGTAAAGCATACGTTTTGAAAAATGTGCTAATTTTTGAGTGAGTGGGGTTTGAAGTATTTGCGCTGTTGCAATCAGTGTATTAATGTTTCCAATCTGTGTTGCATCGCCAACCTCAACCACAACCCCTTGCGCGAAACCATGCGTAATAAGCGTCGATGCATAGAGCATACTAAGACGATCAGCTAAAGGCGTATCAGAAGCATCCATCCCCACATGTTTACTCTCACTCACAGACTCTCCCGTTAAGGAAGACTCATCCACACGCAGTTCTTTACTCAGACATAACTTGATGTCCGCAGGAACTTTGTCACCCGAATAGAGCAAAACAATATCGCCTACAACAAGCTCTTTTGCATCTAAAAGATATTTTTCACCATTGCGTAAAATCGTTATTTTATTAATGCTCAGTTTTGAAAGGGCTTCAATGGCTTGACGTGCTTTAGCTTCTTGAATATACCCAATCACAGCGTTAATAACAATCACCACCAAAATAACACTCGCATCTAAAAATTCTTGAAGCATTCCCATGACAACGCACGCAACGATAAGAATATAAACAAGAGGCTGATGAAATTGAAGCAAAAAGAGTTTCAAAGCACTCTCAGATTTTTTTTGTTTTAGCCTATTTTCACCATAACGAAGACGACGCTTTTCAATCTCTTGCGTAGAAATTCCCCTCTTCACATCGACAGCCAACTGTTTTAAAACAGCATCTGCGTCTAATGTGTGCCACGCTATTGCTTCTTTTAGCATTTTAACCCCAATTCCTTATTACTCAGCCCGCCATCCATGATTTGCTTGAATAATCTCAGCGTTTTTACACCCACTTTGCTCTCCTAAATCACACGCCTTTTGGAACGCTTCTTTGGCTTTTTGCTCATTTTGAGCCACGCCTTGCCCATAATAATACATCTCTCCCAAACGCACACACGATTCTGCCATTCCTACATCACACGCTCTTTGGTAATAAATTACTGCATCCACCACATTTTCATCTTGCTCATAAAGTAAGCCCAAATGCGCACAGCTGCGACCCAATCCATATGCACATGCACTATCGTGATAATCCACCGCTTTTTGCATATCTTCACTCACGCCTATGCCATTTTCATACATCAATGCCACACTTGCACACCCCTCACCATCGCCTAAGACACACGCTCTCTCATACCATTGAAGTGCTAAAGAGAGGTTTTTCCCCGCATGACCGTTTTCATACATATACCCCACATTTGCACACCCACTGCCCAGTCCCAACTCGCACCCTTTGGCGTATAAGGCTTTAGCACGTGCAAAATTTTGCAACACGCCATCGCCTGAATGATACATCGCACCTAAAGCCACACACGCTTTAGCATCACCTCTATCGCAGGCATTTTGATAGCTACTTTCTCGCTCAAAATCAAGCCCATACACCACTGTCGTTAAAAGAATTAGTATCGTACAAAAGAGTTTTTTCATGCCAGACTCCTTGTCATTGTTTTACTGATTATATTACAATACCGCTATGAAGCCAACAAAAACAACCATCATCGCGCATAAAAAAATGCCCCCTTTGTGCAGATTCGCCAAACCCTTGATAGCCAAAGAATTTACGAAGCACACGCACACACCACGCTCTCCATTGGCTTTATGCTAGAAGCAGAAACCCTCTTTCAAACCCCACAAGGCTCTTTTAGACTCGAAAAGGGAGCGCTTGCGATTATTCCACCTTTGATGCAACACGCCTGCAATCCTTTAGAAAATCACGCTCGAAGTTACGTCATGGTCTATATTGATCCTGCCTTTTGCGCACAGCTTCAATCACGCTTGTTTCATCAGCCCACTACTGAGCTTTTGCCTCTTAAACATCCACTGATTTACAACCAAGAACTCTATGAAGAATTTATCACGATCATTCACGCACTGATTCATAGGGATGAATCTTTACATGTAAACGCATTAAAAGCGTGGATGGAACGCTTTTTATGGCTTTACACCGAAGGTTCATTGTGTCAAAAACCCTCACCAACCCTGCAAGAAATAGCGCACTTTTTAGCACAACGTCTGGATGAAACGCCAAGCCTTGAAGAGCTTTCCAAGCGTTTTTCTTACAACCCGTATCTGCTTTTGCGCCATTTTAAAAAAGCCTATGGCACCACCCCAAAACGCTACGCTTTAGAACTTAAAATAGAATATGCTAAAAAACTGCTCCAAGAAGGCATGCCCTCTTCTTTGTGTGCGCATTACTGTGGATTTGTCGATCAAAGCCATTTTCAGCGCTTCTTTAAACGCCACACAGCACTCACCCCCAAAGAGTACCACGTCAATTTTGTACAATAATTTTTTTTACCTTTTTTTCTATGCTTACATGTAAAAAAGGTATGCCATATTTTATGCTGAATTTCTCACCCTCACAACTATCTATTTTCTGGCACTTTTAAGCCCTGGCGCAGACTTTTTTCTCATTATGAAACACGCCCTCACCCATGGGTATCAAAAAGCGTGGTGGGTCTGTTTGGGCATTGCAGGAGGCAATGCGCTTTACATCATCCTAGCGTATATGGGGCATCACCTTTTGGTACAATTTCCTCTGGTGATGGTGGTCATTGAATTAGGAGGGGCATGCTTTTTACTCTATTTAGGAGTGTTATTGCTTTTAGCGGGCAATGTGAGGGTAGATGCATCCTTACATGTAAAACAAAGATTGGCTTCAAAACTCTTACTGCAAGGCTTTTTCTCAGCCCTACTCAATCCTAAAAATATGCTCTTTTATTTTTCACTGCTTTTTACCATTATCAGCCCAGAACAGCTTTTACATGTAAAGATTTTTTACGCTTTTTGGATGATTGGGGTTTTGCTCATCTGGGATATGTTTGTGGCATGTATCTTTGGAAATAAAAGAGCGTTAACGCTTCTGCCTTATCTCTTCGTGATGCAAAAGATGGTTGGAGCTTTGCTTATTCTCTTTGCGCTTCATCAGTTTTGGGCATGGTACGCCAAATAAGCTTGTCCGTATCAAACCCCAAATACGTCGCATAGGAGAGCAAACGGGTCAGTTCAGATTCGCTTAACTGTGGCGTGCGTGAGAGAATCCAAAAGTAGCGTTTACTGGGTTCACTCACCATCGCATAGGAGTAATCCTCCGCCACATCCACAATCCAATAATCCCCATAAAAAGGCCAAAAGAAGGTGACTTTTAGCTTTGCCTTGCTCATTTCATCGACAATTTTTGCCCGACCATACGCCACGTTATGGCTTTGTGTCGCACGTTTAAAACAGCTGTTTTCAACCCCTATCATGCCATCGTCTCGTAGCGTGTAAAAGGCTTCTACCTCATCACATCCTCGCTCAAAAGAGTGATCAAATCGTGCGATTTCATACCACCTACCAAGGTAACGTTCCACGTCCACAGAAGTAACCGTAGGTAGTTCATACGCAAAAGTATTCAAAGCAACAAGTGCTATAAGCCATAATGTACGCATCTAGCGCTCCTTTTTTGTATACCCAAAAGGTTTAAATAACAACACCAAAAGCGGAGAGAAAAGCAAGTCAGAGACAATCGCTGTCATCAGCACTATCACCGTTAAAAGCCCAAAAATCATGGTAGGAATAAAATTGGATGTCACCATCACTAAAAATCCCACAATGGTAGCAAGTGAGTAGTAAAACATCCCAAACGCAATGCTCCCGTGCGCTCTATGCATCGCTGCTACATAATTGCCATCAAGGGCGACTTCTTCCCTGAAACGGTAGTAGTAATGAATGGTATTGTCCACCGTAATGCCCAGCGCAATGGAGGCGATGGTAATGCTCATCATATCAAGCGGGATATTAAACACCCCCATAATGCCAAAGATAACACTCACAGGAACCATGTTGACCGTCATCGCTAAGAGTGCCACTTTAAAAGAACGGAACAAGAACAAAAACATCGAACCCAAACTTAATACCGCTAGAGCGAGGGTTGAAATTTGCGAGGAGAAGAGCGATTGGAGCATGTTGTTATAAAGTACCATCATCCCCACCAGTTTATAATCCTCTTTGGCTAAGCCCACTTTTGTCTCTAATTCATTTTGAATTTTCTCCAAAAGCTCAGAGCGTCTGAGTTCTGGATTGGAATCAATCAAACGCACTACAAAACGTGCCTCATCATGCTCTATGTTCACATAAGGCGTTAAAATAACCTTTTTATAGACTTCAGGAAGTTCATTATAAAGCAGTGCCAACTCAAACGTATCAAAATCTTTGCCCTCTTTTAAAATGCGCCCCACTTTAGAAAGGGTACCCAAAGAGGAGACGTTGCCCACTTCTGGCAAAGACTCTAAATAGTCATGCACCTTTAAAATGGTCTGCATTTTTTGGGCGGTAAACCAGTACTGAGCCTCTGAGTTTTTCTCTTCAAATTCAGCCTCAAACTCATCTAAAGGACTCTGCTCTTTTGTCTGAGCCACATCTGCTTTGGGTAAACGCACGACAATCTCAAGAGGTGTGGTTCCGCCTAGTTCATTGTCAATTTTTTGCATCCCTTTGTAAATTTCTGTGCTCTCTTTAAAATAGTTAATAAAACTGTTCTCCACCACCAAACGACTCACCCCAAAAAGGCTAAACAGCGCAATAAGCACCACCACACTTAAAATCACCCCACGGCGTTTTTCCACAATACGTGCAAAAGTGACGTTAAGCGTAAAAGCATTATCAAAAATCATCACAGGCGCTTTTTTCTCCAAAAGCATCAACATGGAAGGAAAGAGCAAATAGGTGACAATTAAAGAGACACTCACACCAATGTTCATCATATTACCAAGGTCGATAATAGGAACAATATCGCACGTCATCAACGAGCCAAATCCCGCCACCGAAGTTAAGATAACAAACACAGAAGGAACACTCATGCGTTTTAGGGTAACGCCAATAAGTTCTTGTTGCGTAAAATTTGGATACACCTGATACTCTTCTCTGTAACAGACAATTAAATGAATCACCAAAGAGAGCGTGGTAATGAGTTGCATCGCAATGTAATTGGACGAAATCACCGTAATTTCTAAGCCCAACAGAGCGTTAATGCCCACCGTAATCACCACCGCACTAAAAGAGGCAAGAATAGGCAATACCACAAAACGAACCTGTCTAAAAATGACCCATAAAATCACAATCATAATAAGCAAAATCGCAATGCCATAATTGGCGATGTCATTTTTGACAAAGCTAATCATATCATCAGCAATCATCATCACGCCACCTAAAAAGAGGTCTCCCTCGCTTTTAAAAGGCTCCATCACGGCTCGCACATTTTGAATCATCTCATGTGTTTCATCACGAATGCTATCCCTATACGCTTTAAATGCCTTCTTCGCCTCTTCGTAGCGTACCTTTTCTTCCACACTCAGCGGACGCTCTTGCGACAAAAGCATATACTGATTACGCTCACTTAAGAGTTTGGTATACGTGGTATCATCTTTAAGATTGAGTAAAATCGCCGTCGTTTTAAAATCAGCACTGACAAGATTATTGGCATACAAAGGGCTCGTGGTAAGCTCTTTTTGAACTAAGGATTTATCAATTCCAGTAGATTCAAGAGTTTGAACATTGCCCACCACCTCTTTAATCGGGCGAATAGGACTCTCTAAAAGGGGAACATCTAAAATGGAAGTTACACTCTCCACGCCCTTGATTTTCAAAAGCTCCTCTTTTAAACGTCGCATGCTCTCTAAAGTAGCCTCTTCCAAAAGCCCTTGATGCGGGCTAAAAGAGATCACCAAATACTCAGGGCTGACATAACGTCCATGCACTTCACGGGTGAGTTTTAAGTCTTTATCGTTTTCGAGTAAAAGTGTTTCTGCGGAAGCATCAATACTTAAGTACTGTGCGTAGTAGCCAAAAAGAGCTGTGAGTAGAGCCACAACAAAAAGTGTGGTTTTAAAATATGTCGTTACTAAACGGGTATAAAAAGATATAAGCATTGCGCAACTTTCGTACTAAATTTCGTATTTATTGCGCGTATTTTAGCCTAATTTCGCTTATACTGCCTTAGCCATTTTGAGAGAGAAAGGAAGTGGTTAATTCCACTTCCATACCAGATTCATTCCGCCTGTTTTTTCATTGGAAGAACGCCCACCTTTATAATCTATATCTACAGATTTAAGATAAAAAGAGAGTTGCATCCCATCGTAAAAGAGGTCTAAGGAGAGCTTTTCACCTACGAGAGCATCCATTTTTTTCAAACGATACCCCTGATCAATCGCCTCATCAATGAGATAATAACGTTCAACCGCATTGTAAAACGCCCCTAATGATAGAGCCCACTCAAAACTCTTTTTCGCTTCATAATTGAGCAATATACTCTCGTTTCCTCCAATATAATTCCCAATGGTCGCAAAACTTTTCATAGGCGTACTGCTTAAACGAAGCGTTCCACCCAGTAAACCACCCGTATAAAATCGTCCCGCATCGCCTCTAACATGTGTTGTAAAGTCCAGATATACATCACTTAGCGACAAAGGAGTCGTCTTATATCCCACCTGATAAGAAGCACCATACATGAACGCATCATCTAGCTGATACTCCCACCCTTTGGGCTTACTGTGTCCAATGAGAGAGTGAAACCCTTTTTGCAAATCCTCTGCATGCGTTGAAGGACCGACCATCCCCACATTAACACCTGCCTCATGAAAAAAAATGCTCTGAAGATTTATAGGCTAAAAGGTTCACACCCATATACCCAGCATATGGCAAATCATCTAAATTACGGGTATCACGCTTTTTATCTTCGGGGGTAAAAATAGCATGTGAGAGTGAAAAAGCAACATTTTTCTGCGCCAAATCAATAAAAGGCAACAAATCAGGAAAGCTTGTATCCTTTTCACTCATCCATGTATAATACATTCCATTCGTATAGTGCTGATCTTTGCCTACAAGGGCATCATTTTCAAGCACCAATGACATCGTATCGGCATACGCAAACGTCGCACACGCCAATACCATACTCTTCTTTAATAGATTAAACATCCTCACTCCATCGACTCTGATTTTGCGTAAAAGTATAACAAATGAATTTTGATAGATACGTTAGGGAAACGATATTTCAATGAAAATAAACGCTAACCATAAAAGAGTCATTTGAAAATTAGACTGCCACCGAGAAAAGCCCAGTGTTAGCGTAGCTTTTATAGCCCTATGACGATACCCCGAGTAACGTTTTAAGTTCTTTCAAATCACTATCAATCTGTTTAGAAAGTGCTTCTATGTCCAAAATAAGCTCTTGCGTTGGTGGGTATTTTACCTCTTCATATTCCACTGTTTTATAACGATTGATAGACAAATCATACTCATTAGCTTGTATCTCTTTGATGTCAATAAAAAAGTGTTTGCGAGTTTCTTTGTAGCTTTCACTCTCTTTTTTATGGTAGTACTCAATGATTTCTGGAATGTCGTTTTGTTCTATTTTATTGCGTTTATCGTCCAAACTATACCCATCAGCTTCCATATCATAAAACCATACTCTATCGGTTTTTCCACCCTTTACAAAAACCAAAATGGCGGTTGAAACTCCCGCATACGGTTTGAAAACACCACTAGGCATAGAGATAACCGCTTTGAGTTCATTTTTTTTCTAAAAGGTTTTTTCTAAGACTCTTATGTGCATTTGAACTTCCAAACAACACCCCATCAGGGATGATGACCGCACACCTGCCACCCATATCTAAAACCCTCACAATCAAATCTACAAATAAAAGCTCTGTCTTTGTCGAGCTAATCGAAAAGTTTTCATTTTTATCATCCGCATCGATGCTTCCTTTAAAAGGAGGATTGGCTAAGACGACTTGATAGGCCTCTTTTTCATTGAAGCTTTTGGAGAGCGTATCTATTTGTTTGATGTGGGGGTTTTCGATATCGTGAAGCATCATATTCATCATCGAGATGCGTATCATCGTGATGTCACTGTCATTGCCGTAAAAGGTGCTATTGGAGAGTTTATCCCATAGGTTTTTATCGGTGAGATTTGCCCCAAGTCTTCCGTTTTCATCGGTGTAGGGTTGAAGCATATGCGTGTAAGCACTCACTAAAAATCCCGCTGTTCCACAACTGGGGTCAAAGACTTTTTCGCCAATTTTTGGATTGACAAGCTCTGTCATCATTTTGATGATGTGGCGAGGTGTTCTAAATTGTCCATTTTTCCCGCTTGAGCTGATTTCACTTAAAAGGTATTCGTACATATCGCCTAAGCTGTCCATAAAACCATTATTATCTTTTTCCAAAATCGAAAATATCTCATCCAATCCCTCAACCGTTTCACTGAGCAACGAGGGCTTTGTGATAATCAAGGCTAAGTCTTGAAGCGACTTGTTAAATTCACTGCCTTGATTGTAAGTTTTGATAAAAGGAAAAGCGACATCTCTAACGGTGTTGAGCATAGAAACACTATCAAGCTCTTTAAACTCATCCCAATTCGCCAACTTATTGCCCTCAAAGATAGAGACATACGCTTCACCCGTAAATGAGGCTTGAAGCTTTTTTTGATTGTCCTTCTCGCTTAAGAGTTTTAAGAAAATCAGTGCGGTGATTTGCTCTATCGCATTGAGTGGGTTAGCAATGCCTCCACTCCAAAATTTATTCCAAATGCTATCGATTTTACTTTTAACTTCACTTCTTAAAAACATGGTTTTCCTTCTTTACATGTAAAAATATTCATACGATTTCTCCTTTAAACGCTTTGTCCATTAAGCTTACATGTAAGGTTTCAAGGTGGTTTAGTTTTTGGGTCTCTTTTTCTTTGATGGCTTCTATTTTTTCAACGATGGAGGCAAATTTGTTTTGGAGTTCTATGGGTGGCATGGGTATTGTTAGATTTTTTTATTTTTTTGTATAGTAAGTCTTTTAATTGCTCCGCCAACCATATTTTGAAGGATGTCTAATTTTACAGTTGGATTATTCAAATAAGAAACAATATATTCTGATTTAATTTTAACAGATGGTTTTAAAAGTGCCACGCTTGACAATAAACTAAATTCTTCTTCCAATGTATTAATACAAGCTATTCCGGTTGTTGCTCCATCTTTTATATAGAGAATATCACCTTTTTTAGGGCTGCATCTTGAAAATATCTTCTTGTGTTCTTCTTCTGAAATATAAGTTTCATCTCTCTCGAAATCAATTTTATTTTCTTTGATATGCTTTGCTGTTATATATTTATAGCCACTATTACTCATGGGCGGTGAATTATGAGTTCCATCAGTTATTTTTGTAAAAATATTATCAAACTTTTGGATTTCCCACCCCATAGGATTAGTGATAGGGTCGCCGAACATTTTCTATGAATTTTGATTTTAAAAAGACATTCGTATTTTTTAATGAGTTGTTTTTGTTGTTCGACAAGAGAGGAACTATTATCAAGCACTTTGACTATTTTTTCTTGTTGAGGAAGTGGAGGAATTGGAATTTTTTAATTTTTTTATATCGCTGCTGCTTAGATTAGGTTGAGCTGAACCTCCTGCTACTGACAACAAATATGATTTTTTCTTTTTTAAAAAATTAAATAAATATTTTGAAA
>JAJOKG010000102.1 GCA_021206415.1 Sulfurospirillum sp.
TTTAGATTTCTCAACAAAGTGGTCAAAAAATCTAAAATTATTTAAATACACTGTATTTTTATCGGATTTAAATTTATTTTTTAAATCTCTAAAATCTATCCACGCGTAGCCTTGCATGATATTTTTAGGATTCGGTGCACTCCCAAAAGTTCCACGAGGTGCAAGAAGTGGCAATCTATAAAATAGAAAACCTTGTTCTGTGTGATGGCGGTCTAAATACCATAAAATAAAAAGCATAGAACCACCGATTAGTATTAAATCCATCATCTCTCTATCTCCTGTTCATTTTCGATTTGATTTGACAAAGATTGAAACATCGTTGTCTTAAGTTGAAGGATCGTGATAGGGATGGCAATCGTTGCCACCCCTCCTGATACGTCTAAAAGCTTTACATTCTCAAAAAGAGACTCTAAGGCTTCATCTTTAAGCTCATCTTTGATTTCGTCTTTCACAAATTCTGCGACCTTAGATGTTTTTTCCTGCTTTTGCTCTGGCTCTGGTTGAGAGCCATTTAATGACATGAAAAACTTTTTTCATCTTATCGCTCCATAACTGCTGATTGGTGTTGTTCATGCGTTTGATTTGCCATTCGCACATCTTCCATCGTCACAATATTTGCTTTTTCTTGTTGGTGTAACTGTGTTGCTAAGTGAGACAAGTGTTCAGCAAATTTATGAAGCTGTTGGCTGTCAATGTTGCCATCTTTATCAAGTAATTTTTCAAACGATAGAGGGCTTGAAATTTGAGCCACACGTTCTTTTAATTCTTCTTGAGGATTAACGGTAATCTCTTTTTGCGTGCCTTTGTTCATTTTTTCTAAAGCTAAAACTGGCATATTGAGATTTTGATAAAGCGTTTCTTTTGCGAAATTATCAACAAATCTATATTCGCCCTGTGAGGTTTCTTTTAAAAGCCCTGCTTTTGAGAGTTGTTCAGCATTTCTCAAGCTTGCCTCGACAAACTTAGTCGTAATTTCTGGGGCAATTCCATTTTTAGTAGCATTTTGTGCCCATAGCTCAAGTGATTTTGCGCTTACGCCACCAAATTTGACAGCTGAAATATTCATGAACTCGCGTGTGGGTAGTTTTTCTTCACGGTTTTTTTGCTGCAATTTTTTTCCATGTGGTGTTTATCGCTTCTTTTGTCTTTTCGCTTGAGAAGTCAATTTTGGGGTTACGCTCAAAAATGATTTCTTTGACTTCGTGCGTTGGTGTTGTTTTAACAACATCAACCAGGGCTTTAAGCTCCTCGGCTCTCTCTTGAATTGGCTCGACATTGAATAAATGTTTGTCCTCAAACGCTTGCTTTTCATACTCATTTAGGGCATTGTAGGCTTTGTTTTCGACTAAGATATCTATTCGCTCCATCGGTAGGAGTTTTTGAGAGAGGATTTTAAAGTCTTCAAGGCTCTCGTTTTTTGAGGCTTGTTTGAGTTCATGTATTTCGAGTTTGGCTTTTAGGTCGTCTATGGTTTTGGAGTCCTCTTTGCGCCACTCTTTGAGGTGCGTAAAATACTCATTGTCAATGCTGTTTTGCATGACTTGGCATAAAGCGATTTTTGAGTCATGGATTGTATGGCCTTGCGCTACGCCTTTTTGTAGGAACTTGTTTTGAAGCTCTGCGTGATAAGTACCAGGAACTGGATCCATATTGATTTTGAGGTTTTTATCAGTGTAATTCTCTTTTAAGAAAGGCTTCTGCGGCTATCATTAATTTAGGGTCAAGATGCTTTTTGAGGTCTGATTCAACAACAGGAGGTGCTCGGTTGAAATCTCTGTGTTGATACTCGCTTAGGTATTTATCTAGCTTCTGGTTTGCAACACGATCATTCACTTTATCAAAAAACCTATCTATTTTTTTGGCAAGGTTTTGAAAGATGGCGTTTGTATTGTTTACAGCTTTAACCAGCATACCTCTTAGCCCATTTGGGCGGTTTACAGCTTGGTAAAAATCTTGTTTCATGTTTTCAGGCACGAGGTCAGAACGTGCAAAGCGACTCATAACCTTTTTGTCATTTTTACGGATTGCCAATTCTAGTTTTTGGCTCATCATTCGTGAGACATTTTGCGTGAAGTTTAAGTTATCAGTGAGGTTGGAGCCGTTGACTACACGGCTCGGTTGATCTCTGATTGTTTGAATTGTTTCAGGGTCAAGGTCTAGGACTACTTTTTGATCCATGAAGCGGGCTTGTTTAACTTGTCCGTTTTTGAGCCATAAATCAATGGGCTCATTTCCCATCAATACTGTGTATTTTTTTGCGTAAAAGTCTCTCATTTTAGTTCTCCTGTTTGGTTGTTAAGGTGTTGAATAATCGGTTCTACCTCGATTAAAAACTCATTGGCTGCGTTGATTACCTCCTTTTGTTGGGGTTCGTTTTCAAAGCGTATGAGTGAGTTAATTAAAACGGTTGCCTTTTGATTGAGGTCGATAACTAAGTGTTTATCGATCCAGCTGACGCGGTTGTGGTTGAGTTCTCTTCGGGCTATTTGTAGCCTACTAATTAATTCTTGCATGTTTACCTTTCTTGTTGATTTTCAATTTTTAAGCGTTGTAAGTGCTCTCTATAGCCTTGTTCTGCGAGCCTTATATCTTCAATGGTTACTCGTGCGTTAGGATCGAAAGTATTTTCTGATTTTGCTCTAGCACCATCAGCACCATCTCTTTCAGTGTCGGTTCTGCTGATTCCCCCTCGCTCGGTTGTGGTATCAATACTGATAACATCTCGATTATGAGTTGATTTTGCTCGACTAAGCTCGCTTGAGATTGTGAGATAGCTTGCAATAAGTCTATCTCTGTCACTTGTTCTTGCATTTTCGATTCTCTCCTGGATTTGAATTTTTGGTACGCTCTTCAGCTCTTCGACTTTTGCGAAAAGCTTTTGCGTGTCTAATTTAGTGGTTTTTAAAGCAAAAATCACGACTTCGTGCATGGTGTTGAGGGTTTTGCGCTCTTCTTGTTGTTGGTCTTTCACCTTTACATGTAAAGCTTGGATACTCATACTA
Organism: Sulfurospirillum sp.; assembly: GCA_021206415.1. Taxonomy (GTDB): domain Bacteria; phylum Campylobacterota; class Campylobacteria; order Campylobacterales; family Sulfurospirillaceae; genus Sulfurospirillum. The sequence goes on from JAJOKG010000102.1 coordinate 3,003, forward strand.
TTGGGTGGTAAACTGCTTAATACCTTAGTAGTTACATTTAGCGGTGCTCGTTGGTATTTTTTTTAACGCTTTTTGAGCTGTATGTATAAGGGTTTTTAATTCTTGCTCGTCAATTTTTTTGGATAGGCTCTTTCTGTAGCGTTGGCTTATCTTGTGGCTTGAGGGCTGAAAGCAATTTATCTATATCAATATGCTGTGATATCAACTCTGCGTTTTTAATCCTCACTTCATCGCGGTCAACTTCTTTTTTTGAGACTCGTGTATTAAAAAAAGCTCTCAAACTTAGCTGTGAATTGCTCAAATCGGGAAACTCTTTTTTAAGCTCATCGACTTTAGCCTTGATGGCTTTTGAGCGGCTTGAAAAGGCTTGAATGAGATTATTATCGATATGCTTGAGCTCGAAAAAGCTTTGCCAACGATCAACATCTCGTAACTCAAACCCTGCTTTGTGAAGCTCTTCCTTTAAACTCTCGCGATAATACTGTCCTAAGCTCTTGATGATTGGGCTATTTTTTTGAAGCAAATGAGCCATATCAAGAGCGCGATACTTACCATCCTCGCACTTAGTTAAATTAAAAATCACACTATGCGTATGGAGTTGTGGATTTAAATTACGATTAATGTCGTGCTGAAACTTGGCGATAATAAGATTGCCTGTATTAACACTTCTTCGTTTTCCGTTTTTCTGAACGCGCGCTTTGATTTCTTCCTGCTCTATATGAGATAGAGAGGTGTTCACTGCATTGTCATGAGCTTGCTGAATTAGCTCTGCAAGGGATACATCTCCCTTTGCAAGAGCTGCCTCATAAGCGATTGATATACTCTTAGAAGGTGAAAATGTAAAATCAAACGCTGGAACATTTGCCTCTTTACCTTCTTTGCTAGAAACTAAACTCTCACCAGTGCTTGGATTTATACCATTGAGCAATTGAATGAAGCTTTCATGAGTTAGATCATTAAGAACTAACTCACTCTTAAGCTTGCCAAAATATTCACCCTGTTGCTGTGTGTAGTAGTTGTCTTTGCTGTAATAGGTAGAAGCTTGCGCCAAACTTAATTTACGCACGGTTGTCATAATTTTTCTCCTTTTTTTGCTCTTTTCCACCCAAAACTCTACCCAGCATGCCACTTTTTTTGAAAAGTGGCATTGGTGCAGAACTTAAGTTCTATTTTTTCGCTATTTTTTCGCTCTTGGTTGGTATTTATTGCTCTTGACTGCTCTCGGTTGGTATTTATTGCTATTTTTCACTATTCTTGCTCGAAAAGTGCTCGGGTACTTACAACCATTTCATCAAAAAGTTTTTGCGCCGCTAGAGAATTGTTGTACTGGGTTCTTAGGGCGGCGAATTTGTTTCGATCGCCTTGCTCAATTCAAATGCCATCTGTCTTGCCTCTAGCTCACCAACACCACGGGAAACACTGGCTAGGTCATAGATGGTTTGTTCGTCGTCTTCGGCGATTTGAAAGAGGTCGCTGAACGGCATGTAAATTGTCTTTGTGGTTTTAAAGATGGGTGAAACTGGTTTGATACCCATTTCCTTATCGCCAAAAAAGTACTTAAATTCGCTTTGAATATTTTCAAAATTGTTATATTGATTGAGCACAAAAACAGTGTTTTGAGGATCGTTGATATACTCAAAAGTGTCAATCGCATTTTTGAGGTATTTTTTGATTTTTAAAGTGGGAATGAGATATGTTTTAGGTAGCTCTAATGGCAAGATTAAATCTAACACATTTTTTGTATCATCGCCGCCACCACAATCGATGATATAGTCTAATTTATTATCGCTCATTAAGTCAAAAAGCATATCGCTAATGGCTTGATCTTTTTGATCAAGTTTGAACGAAACGGCTCTATCTTGAGTTAAAAAATCGCTGTTGTTAAAAATAAAAGATTGGTTTGAATTATCAAGCTCAATCACCTTAAAATTTCTGCCTTGTGCGTGTAATACACACGCTAGATTAGTGGTGGTGGTTGTTTTACCAACGCCTCCTTTACCATTGCTTACTACAAAAGTCATTTTTTTACTCCTCCGTGTTTATGATTTTTTGCATATTTTTATAAAATGCATTTAGGGCTTTTGAGCCGTTAGACTCATTTGCAACGTTGGGTTCTGTTTGTGTATTTTTTGTGACCGCAACGCGGTCAGGGGTTTTTAAAGTAAAATTTTGAGTTTTTAAGTTTCGCTTAAACTTATTAATGGCATCCACGGTTACATGTATGTTATTTTGAGCTAGAAATTCTTGAATTTGTTCAATCCTGTAGCCCTCGTTGTATAGCTCAATGATTTCATTTTTGAAGCTTTTGAGCCGTGATGTTCGCCTTTTTTGGTGGGCTTTGTTGCTTAAAATCTACTAGTTCTTTCATCTTTTTTTACCTATTTTTGAATTTGAATAAATTTGATTTTTTTCATTTTGACCAATTTTGAATTTTTTG
>JAJOKG010000081.1:0-9183 GCA_021206415.1 Sulfurospirillum sp.
TTTTAATGTCCCTTTTTATGACGACTTTAATGTCGTGCGTGATTACATTTATTAACGTAGGTTGGGTGGATAATTTTTTTACCCTCTGGTTTCGCGCATTTTGGCGAACTTACTTTATAGCGTTTCCTACCATTTTAGTGGTTGTGCCTTTTGTGCGTAAATTAGTCCACAAATTGGTTAGACCCCATTAATGTCCAAAAAATTCAATCAACCCCATGACAATTTCAAATGCAATTAAAAGAATAATAATCCACTCTAGCACTTCGCTGTGTTTATGGTTAAACAGATCAAGCGCTAGGGTGATGTTTTCTTTAAGGTGGGTAAGTTTATGCTCGACAATTTCAAAACGATCTTTAAGCTCTAGGGTTGAAGAGAGCATATTATAGAGCTTCTCTGCTTCTTCGTTATCCCATAAAATATTGGGTTTATCGAGTAAAAAAAGATCATTCACCATCCCGTGTTGAATAAAAATAAGATTACGTGCAAACTCTACCAAACGGGAGCGTTTAAAAAAGGTATAGCTCTTGGTGACATCAAGCAGTTCTTGACTTTTTCCAAAGTAAACATCCAAATCTTGTTCATACTTTTCAAGCCCCACACTTTGAGAAACGACTAAAGCACTAATAATAAAATAGATGGGCAAAGGCTCTTTCAATACAATGTGCTCATTTGTGACTTTACATGTAACGTCTAAAGAAGGCTTGATGAGAATAGGATAGTCTTGAAACAAACACTCTTGCTCAAAGGAAGCAGCATGATCCACTCCCAATTTTATGAGCGCTTTTTCAATCGATGCTTTATCCCAATTGATGAAACTGAGCACATTAAAATGCGTGTAAATGAGGTAGCGCTCACCTTCTTGTGTATAGAAAGTCTTTTCAATGCCTTTTTTAAAAACACACTCTAAGCGTATTTCAATCTCATGCCTTGCCAAAGGTTTTGGCAGAGAGATTGAGATGAGTGAAAAGGATGTATCCATATTTTTTCCTTACATGTAAAAAGAAAACTAGCGATGTACAAATGCTTTGATATCTTCAAACATCATAAAAATAGCTGGAACTAAAATCAAAGAAATAATGGTTGAAAAAAGAATACCATAACCCAATGAAATTGCCATAGGAATCATAAATTTTGCTTGAATAGAACTCTCATAAATCATAGGAGCGAGCCCGCCAAACGTGGTTGCTGTCGTAAGAAATATGGGTCTAAAACGCCTACTGGCTGCAAGAATGATAGCTTCAAAAGGTTTATGTCCCTCTTTGCGCATACTGTTTGCATAATCAATCAGTACAAGGGTGTCATTGACCACGACACCACAAAGTGCCACAACGCCTAAAATACTTACCATACTCAGGCTATATCCTAAAAGCATATGCCCTAAAAAAGCACCCACAATGCCAAAAGGAATCGCAATCATGATAATAAAAGGTTGGGTATAACTTGCAAAAGGAATGGCAAGCATAATGTAAAGAACAGCTAGGACTAAGAGAAAACTTGAAATTAAGCTTTTCCCACTCTCTTTCGTTTCTGCTTGACGACCTTGATAGGAGATTTTAAGTTCAGGATATTTTTGTTGCAATTTTGGAATAAACTCCTCATCCAAAGAGGCTATGAGTTGTGGTGTGTTCCGTTCAGGTTCTACGTTAGCGGTGACATTAATAATGCGTTTTCCCTCACGTCTTGAAATTTGAGTATAGGCATTTCCTTCAATACGTTTGGCAACATCACCTAATCTTACAAAACCACCAGCAGGCGTTTTGATTTTAATATCATCAATAATCGCCTCACTGTTACGTTCGTTTTCGATTTGACGCACCATGATTTTAACTTCATTGCGACCATGTTGTTCACGAATGGCTTCTTTTCCATAGGTTGTATAGCGTACTTGACGGGCAATTTCATAGGCTGTGAGACCAAGCTTTTGTCCTAGAGGCAAGAGTTCAAAATCAATTTGGCGTTTTCCTGTGGAGATACCATCATCGACATCTTTTGCAATAGAAAAGCTTTTAAGGACATCCGCAAGTTCTTGAGCGGCTGCTTCTAGTTGTGTGGTGTCTCGGTGGCTGAGCTCAATCGTTAGAGCGGCTTTTCCTCCTCCTGGGCCTCCAATGTCTTTTTTGAAAACCAATGACTCAGCCCCTGCAATTTTTCCTAAATTTTCTCGCCATTTATCATTAAACGCACTGGTGGATGTTTGGCGAATTTCTCCATCAAGGAGATAAAATGTCACTTGAATTTCGTTTTCATTAATCTTGCTTTTATAGCCTTGATTGAGACCTTCTTCTCCAAAATCTTCCATGGTTTTAAGCCCTGATGCAATCATTTTTTGATTTGCTTTTTCCATGACACTTTGAGGCGTGCCAATGGGGAGTGTTGCATAGACCACAGCACGGTTTGATTCAATACGTGGCATCATCTCAAAACCTAGCCTACCGCTTTTGGCATAGGCTAAGACGACAATCAAAATGAAAAAACCAGCAAGGATAGTTGGATAGCGATTGCGTAGACAAAAGTGTAAAAAAGGTTGATACACATTTTCGACAAAACGATTGAATGCTTGTGCTACTTTTTGTTGTTGTCTCTCAATGGCGTGAAAAAACGTATGCTCCTTAACACTCTCTTTAAACGCAAGGTGTGCAGGTAAAATTAAAATAGCTTCAATCCATGAAATCGTAAAAACGGTGGCAACGACAATGGCAACAGGGTAAAACATTTTTCCAAAAAAAACCAGGAATAAACATCAGTGGTATAAAAGCGACAATATTGGTTAAAATACTGAAACTTACAGGAATGGCAACGTCTTTTGTTCCTTGAATAGCAGCTTCCATATAGTTCATGCCACGTTGTTTATACTCGTAAATGTTTTCTCCCACAATAATCGCATCATCCACCACAATACCTAGGGCTATAATAAAGGCAAACATGGAAATCATATTAATAGAGACACCAAAATATTCTAATAAAAGTAACGACCCTAAAAAGGAAGTGGGGATACCAAGTGAGACCCAAAAAGCGAGTTTAAATTCTAAAAAAGCACCTAAAATGAGTAACACTAAAAGTAGCCCAATGACACCGTTTTTGATTAATAATTCAAGTCTTGCATCATAAACCTCAGAACTGTCATCATTAATTTGAAGTTGATAAGGATCAGGAAGCTCTTTAGATATCTCTTCCATCGTCGCTTTGGTGGCACGGGAGACACTTTTGGGTGTTTCATCTCCCAATCGATAGACTTCAATTTCAATGGCAGGTTTATTGTTGTAGGTAAAAAAGATGGAGTCGTCAACAAAGGTATCTTTAATCGTCGCAATTTCACCCAAACGGACACTTGTGCCTAATGACGTGGTTAAAATAGGAAGTGCCTCAAAATCTACCGCTTTAATTTTACGTGTTTTAACACGAAGGAGTATATCACCAGCATTGCTTTTAATGGTGCCTCCTGAGAGTTCCACGGATTCTTTAGCAATGATATCAGAGACATTTTGCATGGAGAGCCCATAGCGTTCAAGCGCGACTTTATTGAGCGCAATTTCAACTTCATAGGTACGAGCACCCACAAGTTCAACTTGCGAAATACCTGGATTTTGCAATAATCGTTCACGTACGACTTCCGCAAGCTCTCGAAGCACCAGTGGTTCACCCTCTCCCATAATGGCTAAAGAGACAACACGGCGTTTACGTGAACTCATGGAAATTACAGGTTTTTCAGCATCTTCTGGAAAGGTGGTAATGCTATCTACGGCTTGTTGAATATCTTGATAGGCTCTATCTTTATTGCCTTTTTCATGAAGTTCTGCCACAATGGAAGCCACGCCTTCTTTTGCCGTAGCTGTAACTTCTTTCACCCCTTCAATGCTTCGAATTTCCTCTTCAATCGAAAGAATAATGCCTTGCTCTACCTCTTCAGGACTCGCCCCGGGGTAAGCAACGCTAATGGTAACCATATCGAGTTCAAATTCAGGGAAGACCTCTTTTTTAATAAACAGTGACATATACACGCCACCAATTAAAAAAAATGAGCATTAAAATATTGGCAGTTACTTTATTTTTGACGAGCCATGCAATAATAGAATTGGGTTCTTTATGCATTATTTCCCTTTTTTCTTAGACGTTGAGAGTTCGATGAGCTTCATCCCCGCAACGGGTGCGCTAAGGTAGGTTGAAATGATTTTGTCATCAGTACGAATGCCTTTTTGAATAAGCACTTCATGGGCATTTTTAAACAGCACTTCCACAGGTTTAATCTCTAGGGTATTATCTTCTCTCATCACCCATACCGTGTTATTAGCCCGTAGTAAGGAAGCAGGCAGGGTGATAATGTTTTCATAGGTATTGGCATGAATGTGCGCTTCAAGAGTGTCACCCAATAACAGCGTATAATCGCTCTTCTCTGTGCTTTTAAGCCCCAATGGGTCTTCGATGCTGATCAACAGTTTGGCTTGTTTAGTGGTACTATCTAATTCAGGTAAAAGTTTAATGATATGTGCTTTTACATGTAAAGATTTTCCTTCTGCAAAAAGGGTGACTTTTGTCTTTGAAAGGGACTGCGTGTTGTCGATGTTAAAAAACTTTAAGTAGGCTAAGGGAAGAGTTGCACTCATCCAAAAGGTATCCGTAGAAACCAGTTCAACAATACTGCTTTGCGCACTAACATAGGCTCCAAGTTCAGCCGATTTACTGACAATAACGCCATCATAGGGTGCTTTAATGCTAGTCTCTTTAAGATTATTTTGTGCGGTAAGGTAAGAGGCTTCTAGTTGAGCGATAGAGGCTCTTACTTGCGCTAGTTGGGGTTCTCTAAGTATTAAAGAGCGACTCAAAGCCGTTGGCTTTTCTCCTGAGAGTTCTAACTCTTTTTTCGCACTCTCTTGTTGTCCCATCTCTATGGTTTCATCCGCCTTTGCCGAGAGGAGCTTTGCCTTGATTTCATCGACACTCGCTTGATAATCTATCGGGTCAATTTGTGCTAGTAGTTCACCTTTTTTAACCCGACTTCCTAAGATAAAGTTAGGATGTGTTTGAATAATTTTTCCCGAAACTTTACTGCTTAGCGTTGTTTTTTTGAGCCGCTTCTATCGTTCCTATGAGTGGTAAAATGACCTCTTTGGATGTGGGACTTACACGTATCGTTTCTATCATAGTTCCGGTTTGTGGACGATTTTGCTTTTGTGCTTGCGGGGCAGAACTAAGAAGGTACTTGGTCGCACCTACGCCTACAATAATAATGACCAGTGAAGTGGTCAGATTAACAAGGGTCTTTTTAGCGATCATAATTTCTCCATTCGTTATTTACATCATATGTCATCATTCCTCCGGCTAAAGAACGGTGCAGAGCAATGCGGTATTTTAGTAATTCTAGGTGTTGTGAAAGGCGTGTTTGTTCTAATTCTTGCAAACTCTCTTGGGCATTAAGGACACTAAGATATCCGACCATACCATAGCGATATTTGGCTTGTTGTCGCTCTAAAATAATTTTAGCTAAAGCTAAGCGTTCATCTAAATGATGAAGGTAGAGTGTTTTGGTTTTCTCATTTTCCAATGCATCTTGTACCTCTTTAAAGGCTTCAAGTAGCGTTTGTTTGTAAGAAAGAGAAGACTCTTTAGAGATAAAAAGTGCTTTTTTTTACCAAATCTTCTTTTGCCCCAGCATCAAAAAAGTGTACCGCTGAGTGTTGCCGTTGCGGTTGCAATAATCGTATCTAAAAGATTTGAAAAATGGGTTGCGGTTGCCACGGTATTTAAAGAGAGATTGAGTGAGGGGTATTGATTTTTAATGGCTTCTGAAAGAGAATAATTGGACGATTCAAGACTAAAAAAAGGCTTGCCTGACATCAGGACGTGCTAAAAGTTTTGTTGCAGGAATGCCAACTTCTGGTTGTGGTGGAAGCGTAATCAGTTTTGCCTCTTTTGCTAAATCCAACGCTTCAAGCGCTGAGCGACCAAGCAAGAGGTTGATAGCACGTTTTTGCGCTTCAATGTCACCGATAAGTGTGATTTTTTGTGCTTCTAAATTTTTAATATATTGCTCTTGTTGCCAGACATCGGTAATGGAATTGGTACCGTTTTGAAAACTAAGTTGCGTGAGGGTTAAAATAGTCGTGGCGACTTTGAATTGTTCTTCAAGAAGGGCTAAGCTCTCTTGCTTGTACCCTAAGGTATACCATGCGTTTGCCAATTCAGCAACAAGGCTAATTCCCGTTACATGTAATGCCTCTTGTGTTGACTGAAACGTGGCATTTTGGGCTTGGATGGCATCCTTTTTTTGTTAAATAAATCCACTTCATACGAAGCGCTTAAGGTGGCAGTATAGCTCTCTTTTTTAGATTCAACGCCCTTTAGCTCATCTTGATAGCTTTTTGCACCTGAAAGTGAAGCGCTAGGAAGGGTACTTGCTTTTTTATTTTCAAGGGTTGCATAGGCTTGAAGAACACGTTGTTGTGCCATTTGCAGGCTTAAATTATCTTTGATGATAGTGTTAACAAGGGTATTTAAAGATGCATCGTTTAACTCTTGCCACCATGGGTCTATCTGTATTTCAGAGGGTTTTTCTGTGGGCAGAGGCGGTGGACTGGGTGCGATACAGCCTTGTATCAGTAGGGTAAAGCTACAACAGGCTAAGAGTTTAGCGGGTAGATTCATACAATCTCCAAAACATAAAATGATGTTTATTATACACCGCCCTTTATTAACAAAGTGTAACGCTATTTTGGTTATAATTTTTCAAAAATGAGGATAAAAAATGAAATTACTTTTAATTGGTGCGGGTAACATGGGTGGCGCGATGCTTCAGGGTTTACATGTAAAAGATATTACTGTCGTTGAAGCCCATGCTTCAAGGGCGCAAGAGCTTCAAACGCTTTATCCTAACATTAAAGTCGTACATGAAATTCCCTCTTTAGATGGGTATATTGTTATTTTAGCAATTAAACCCCAATCGTTTGCAACACTCCAGACTAAAGGTATCGCTGAGGGTGTTATTTCCATTATGGCAGGGATTAGTTTGGAGAAGCTTCGTGCGGGTATTATGGCGAAGCATTATATTCGCTCTATGCCCAATATGGCAGCGCTTGTACGTAAATCAGCCACCTCTTTATGTGGCGATGTGGCATTAAAAGAGGTGGCGACAGAAGTGTTAGGCTCCATTGGATATTGTTTTTGGTTGGAGAGTGAAAAAGAGTTAGATATAGCCACAGGATTAGCAGGTTCTGCTCCTGCGTGGATTGCTTTAGTCGCAGAAGCTTTGAGTGATGGTGCGGTGAATTTAGGCATGAAGAGAGATATAAGCTATGCTTATGTGGCAGCACTTTTTGAAGGCGTAGGCGAAGTACTTAAAAGCGAACATCCAGCGCTCTTAAAAGATAAAGTGATGTCCCCCGCTGGAACCACTGCAGCAGGGTATGCAAAATTGGAAGAGGGTGGCGTGCGAGACAGTTTTATTAAGGCGATGGAAGCCTCATATGAGCGAGCTAAAGGGTTTTCAAAGTAGAAAGAATTAAGTGCTTGCTAGATGCAAGCACCTTTCTTTACATGTAAAGATATTATGCTTTTTGTGTTTTTTTTTCTTTTTTTATTGTTTTTTTTGCTTTTTCTTTTGTTTTGGGAGTTTGCAATTTTTTTTGACAGGTTTTTCTGTAGATTGTTTAACCGCTGTTTTAGTAATTTGGGGTAAGACATCTTCAAAAATTGTTCGAATATCTTTCCAGCGTTGCTCTGAGTTTAGCATAACGACTAAAATATCTTTATTGCCATTTTTAGCGCGCGCAATAAGACAAGGGCCTGCTTTTCTGGTGTAGCCTGTTTTAATACCTACGGCGTATTTATAGTTATTTAACAGTTTATTGTGGGTGTATGCAGCATAAGCACGTTTTGTGTTAATCGATTTAAAATCATGGCGTTTGAGCTTTGCCATTTCATTAAATTGGCTATTTCTAATGGCATATTCACTCATTTTTAAAAGGTCTAATGCCGTAGAGTAGTGATCACCGATGTCAAAACCACAAGGATTTGTAAAATGAGTATTTTTCATACCCATGTTTTTTGCTTTTTTATTCATCTGTGCAACAAAGGTTTCAACGTTACCATCACCCAAATAGACGCCAATACTCATAGCCGCATCATTGGCGGACATAACCATAGCCGCTTTCACTAAATCTCTTAAATAAAATTTTTCGCCAATTCTAAGACCTGCTTTGGTGGGTTCTACTTGAATCATTTCACGAGTAATTGTGACAACATCATTCATTCTGCCACTTTCGATGGCTAAAATAGCAGTCATAATTTTTGTAAGACTGGCAGGTTGATTGATTTTTTGTTCATCTTTAGAAAAAATAAGTTCTTTAGTACTTAAATCTTTGGCAATAATGGCATCGGTGTTTTTACGAAGTCTATCAGCCGTTTCTTTATCGAGATAATTTGCACTTAAACTGGTGGTTATGAGAGAAATACCACATAAAAGGGTTAGGAGTTTTTTAGTCATGCTACTCTTTTTAAAATGATTTTGGTTTATTTTAATGAAATTCTCTTAAATTTCTCCTTTTAGAATGGCTAAAATAGCCACTTTGCTTTCATTGATGAAAAATGAAGCATAAAGCGATATAACACTTAAGGTTATAACGTTATAATACTTTCGGACGATGAGCTTTTTTTGAAGGCTTTAGCGTTATATACTTTAATTATATAAGGAGTGTGTATGTTAAAAGTTTTTATGGCGAGTATGGTGCTGGCTCTTTCATTGAGTGCGGGTGAGATTAGTGTTGCTGTTGCGGCCAATTTAAGTGATGCGATAGAGAGTATTAAAAGCGAGTTTGTAAAAGAACATCCTACGATAAAAATCAATACGATTTTAGGTGCGAGTGGCAAACTGACAACACAGATAAAAAATGGCGCCCCATTTGATCTTTTTATGAGTGCGGATATGAAATTTCCTGAAAATTTATATGCTGAAAAAATTGCCATAACCAAGCCTATTGTCTATGCCAGTGGCGCCTTAGCCATGGTAAGTGTGAAGGGTTTTGATTTAAGTAAAGGCATGGCTGTGTTAGATGATGTAAAAGTGGAAAAAATTGCCATTGCCAATCCTAAAATTGCTCCTTATGGTGTAGCAAGTCTTGAGGCATTTAAAAAATGCGAACCGTCTTGAGAAAGTAGAGCCAAAATTGGTTCAAGGCGATAGTATCTCTCAGG
>JAJOKG010000081.1:9283-37702 GCA_021206415.1 Sulfurospirillum sp.
AAAAAATTGCCATTGCCAATCCTAAAATTGCTCCTTATGGTGTAGCAAGTCTTGAGGCATTTAAAAAATGCGAACCGTCTTGAGAAAGTAGAGCCAAAATTGGTTCAAGGCGATAGTATCTCTCAGGCATTACAGTTTGCAATCAGTGCCGCAGATGTTGGATTTGTTAATGCTTCAGCGTTTTACAGTGATAAAATGAAAGCGTATCAAAAAGGGGTACATTGGGTGGATGTGGATGCTAAACTTTATACGCCTATTGCCCAAGGCGTTGTTCTCTTAAAAAGGGCAGAAAACAGTGCTGATGCTAAAGCATTTTATGATTTTATTCTCGGTGCTAAAGCTAAAGAAATTTTCAAAAATTATGGATACTTAGTCAATGAATAGACTCAAAGCGGTGGTAAGCAGTATAGAAGGTGAAGAGAGTTTGCATATTATTGGATTTGATTATGAGGGGCTTTGTTTAAAAATGATGGGGCTTGATTTGCCTAAAGGTTTAGCCCTTCATTCGCATGTTATTTTAAGCGTTAAGCCTTCTCATGTTGCCATCGCAAAAAATATTAGCGGAGCACTTAGTTATTCAAATCAAATTCCTGCACGCATTGCAAGTATTGAAAATGGGACATTACTGAGTAGTATTGTTTTACATGTAAAGAGCACTGAAATACAAAGTTTTATTACGCTTTCTTCGGCACAGCGTATGGATTTGAAGGTGGGTGATGAGGTTCTTTTACTGATTAAAGCGAGTGAACTTTTTGTTTTGGAGGTTTTAGATGCTTGAGAAGGTGATGGCTTTGGAGTTTGCGCCTTTTTTAATTTCCTTTAAATTAGCTTTCATCACAACGCTGATTCTTTTTTGTATTTCCCTCTTTTTGGCATGGAGTTTGGCACAAAGCAGGTCACGATTTAAACCTATTTTTGAAGCGATTACGGCATTGCCTATTGTTTTGCCTCCTTCTGTTTTAGGTTTTTATATTCTCTATTCGCTCTCATTTCACTCGCCTATTGGGCGTTTTTTTTCAAGATGTCTTAGGCATCAAATTGGTGTTTAATTTTACGGGTCTTGTGGTGGCGAGTTGTTTTTATTCGCTTCCTTTTATGGTGCAACCTTTGCAAAGTGGTTTTGAAGCTTTACCTAAAAATATGTTAGAAGCTTCGTATATTGCGGGAAAAAGTAAGCTTAAGACACTCTTTTTTGTGGCATTACCAAATATTAAACCCGCGCTTATGAGTGCTATTATTATTACGTTTGCACATACGGTGGGTGAGTTTGGTGTGGTTTTAATGGTTGGTGGGAGTATTCCAGGAGAGACAAAAGTTGCTTCGGTTGCTATTTATGAAATGGTAGAGATTATGGATTATACGAGTGCGCACATTTATAGTGGTCTTATGGTACTTATGAGTTTTGTGGTTCTTTTATGCGTGTATATTTTTAACCGTCAAGAAAGCCACCGTTTAGGAGGTATTGTATGATTAAGATTGAGGTTGAAAAAGAACTTTTAGGTTCATTGGGAAAAATGAATTTACATGTAAACCTTGCCATTGAGGCTCAAAGTTTTGTAGCTCTTTCGGGTCAAAGTGGTAGTGGAAAAACCACATTACTGCGTATTTTAGCAGGATTGGAAGAGGCAAAAGGGCGTATTGTGGTGGAGGATGAGGTGTGGCTAGATGGCTTTAAAGCATTACCTCCACAAAAAAGGGGTATTGGGTTTGTGTTTCAAGATTATGCGCTTTTCCCCAATATGAGTATTTTGGATAATTTATTGTTTGTACGTCAAGATAAAGCTCTTGCTGAAGAGCTTTTATCTATGAGCGAACTTTTAGAATTAGCCCATCGAAAACCAGCGACACTCTCAGGAGGGCAGAAACAACGTGTGAGTTTATGCCGAGCGATGATGAACAGACCAAAACTTCTTTTAATGGATGAACCCCTCTCTGCATTAGATCCCTTGATGCGCAATAAATTGCAACAAGAAATCCTCTCTTTGCATAAGACCTTTGGTACTACAACGATTATGGTGAGTCATGACCCTAGTGAAATGTATCGTTTAAGCTCTCGTGTTGTGGTGCTCTCTCAAGGAAAAGTCGTGCAAGATGGTGATGCGAAGAGTGTGCTCCTTCGTACGCAAGGGAGTCAAAAATTCTCTTTTGAAGGGGAGCTTTTGGATGTTATAAAGGTCGATGTGATTTATATTGCCATTGTGGCGATTGGGCAGCAGATAGTGGAAGTTGTTTTAGATGCGAGTGAAGCGTTAGATTTACAGGTGGGCGATAGGGTCAATATTGGAACTAAAGCGTTTGCTCCAATACTTCAAAAATGGGAGAAAAAATGAAAAAGATTGGGTTATTCTTGTGTCTATTTTCTGCATCGATCGTGTGTGCAGAGAGCTTAACAATTGCTGCTGGGGCTGGATATAAAAAACCTGTTCAAGAGATTGTCGCAGTGTATGAAGCTAAACAAAATAAGAAAGTGGAAGCCATTTATGGCAATATGGCACAAATTTTTGCACAAGCAAAGCAGACTGAAATTTCTATTTTGATTGCAGATAAAAAGTTTTTAGAAAAACAAAAAGAGCTTGAAGTGGTTGATTATTTGAGTCTTGGTGAGGGGAAGGCGGTTCTTGCGTATGCCAAAGGTGTGAGACTTGAAAAATGGGAAGATATTGCAAAAGATTCCATTAAACGTGTGGCAATGCCTGATGCTAAAAAGGCTATTTATGGTCAAGCAGGAGCGGAATTTTTAGAGAATGCTCACATCATGCAAAGCATTAAAGATAAACTACTGGTAGTTGCAACGGTTCCACAAGTCGCATCGTATGTGAGTACGCATGAGGTCGATGTAGGCATTATCAATTTGAGCGTGGCTTTAGATAATTACACGAAAATTGGGGGTTATATTAAAATTCCTGAGCAGTATTACACGAAAATTGAGATAGTAGCGGCTCGTTTGGGGAGTTGTCAAAAAAAATGTTTCGTGTCAAAGCTTTCTTGAATTTTTGAAAACGCCTGAAGCACAAAAGATTTTTGAGAAGTATGGTCTTTGAAATGACACAGGTTTGGCACCCTTTGGTGCTAAGCCTGAAAACGCTTGGATGTGTAGCAATACTTTTGGTATGTCTAGGCATTCCCTTAGCTTTTTTACTCGCAAAAGATGGATATGAAATTATAAGTGGTTTTTTTGAAGCATTTGGTGATGTTCCCGCTTATTTTTCCTCCTATTGCGATTGGATTTTTATTGTTACTTCTTTTGGGAAAATATGGTTGGATTGGAAGTTACTTTAATGCTTTAGGGATAGGGTTTATTTTTGAGTTTAAAGGTTTGGTGTTAGCCGGTTTTATTGCTGCCCTTCCTTTGATGGTAAAACCGCTTCAATCTGCCATTGAACTCTTTCCAAAAGCGATTAAAGAAGCCTCTTATACCAGTGGAAAGAGCAGATTTTATACGTTTGTTTTTATTATTCTTCCATGCATTAAAAAAAGTGTGATCGCTGCACTTTTAATTGCCCTAGCTAGAGCATTGGGTGAAGTGGGAATTACCTTGATGTTGGGTGGAAATATTGTGGGGAAAACGGATACTATTTCTTTAGCCATTTACAATGCTGTTTTTGATGGTGAGTATGATTTGGCGTTGCTTTTATGTTCTATTTTAATTGTGATTTCTTTAAGTGTTTTTATTGCCTTACATTTTTTCCAAAAAGAAGAACATCCTTTTTGGCTTCATGTGTTACAATTTCTCCAAAAAAATAGGGTTAAAGTCTTATGCAAACAGTAGAGCAGATCTTTTCAAGCTCATTGGAAGAAAAAAAGTCCACTTTTCTAAGTTTTTTATGCCCCATTGAAGTGATGGAATCTTTACATGTAAAGCTTAAAAATGAGCATCCAAAGGCAGCTCATATTGTTTGGGCAAAGCGTTATTTTAATGAATTCCGCCAGATTGTTGAAAATAATTCCGATGATGGTGAGCCCAAAGGAACATCAGGCCCTCCTGTGCTTAATGTGATGCGGGGGCTGGAATTGGTAGAAGTTGGGCTTTTAATTGTACGTTATTTTGGGGGCATTAAATTAGGCACAGGAGGCTTGGTGAGAGCCTATGGCAGCAGTGCAAAAGAAGTGATTGCGGCTGCTACTTTAGTGCCTTTTGTTTTCAAAGAAATCTTTACATGTAAAACAGCGTATCCGTTGGTTCCTCGTTTTGAGCATTATGTTTTGCATCATGGCTTACATGTAAAACAGCGTTTGTTTGAAAGTGATGGTGTTATTTGGGAGTTTTGAGGTGAGCGAAGCCCAAAAAGAGGCTTTTTTAAGTTTCGCTCACCTTTTTTGAAAGAGAAGGATTTTGCTGTTTATAACTCTATGGCTTCAATTTCAATGCTAAGATTAACCGTTTCATCCACAGTCAGTCCACCACCTTCTAAGAGTTTATTCCATGTAAGTCCAAAATCTTTACGATTGAGTTTTCCTTCTAGGCTAAATCCAATACGTTGATGCCCTTGGAAATCTTTGACAATGCCATGTATAGTCGATTCTAAAACAACGTCTTTGGTAATACCATGCATGGTAAGTTTCCATAAACTTTATTTTCTTTCATAGCGGTCATGACAAATTCAATGGTTTTAAACTTTTCAACATCAAAAAAAGTCAGCACTTCTTAGGTGCTCATCTCGTTTAGCAATCCCTGTATCAATTGAAGCTGCTTCAATTTTGGCATTTAGCGTTGTGAAGCGTTTTTTTTCTGTATCAAAGTCTATTTCACTGCTGTACGTTTTAAAATTACCTTTGACATTAGAAATCATCATATGTTTAATGGAAAAGCCTACGTGAGAGTGTGTTGAATCAATCACAAATTCTTTAGCGTGTACAACAGAGAGTGTCAGCAAAAGTGCTATAAAGAGTTTAACAAAATGTTTCATGGATCTATCCTTTTTAGACTGGAATTGAGTTCTTTTTCTCATCTTTATGATGATAAAAGAACTCTTATTGTTCGCAGTATAGAATGATAGCGCTTATGATTTTTGCGTGATAAAAAAGTAATTTTTTAATTTAAGAGAGTGTTCTGTAAGATACCTATGAGTTGGAAAACACCAGCGCTACACACGCCCGCTAAGAGCCCTGCAACCATATCATCTCCCATGACCCCAATGCCACCTTTTACATTGCGATCAATTCTTCCAATAATAGAAGGTTTCCAGATATCAAAAAGACGAAAAAATACCAAAGATAAAATAATTTGAATGAAGGTGCTGGAGCTTAAAATAAGTGCAATCCATACCCCTACAACTTCATCAATCACGATGCGTTTATCATCATGAAGATTACTTTTTTCTTCATAGGCATTAATTTCTCGTATGCCGATCATGGTGAAGAAAATGCTCAGCAAAACAAGTGTTTCCATCGAGATATACTGAATAATCAAAACACCCATAAGAAGTGCCAGCACAGAGCCAGCTGTTCCTGGCGCTTTAGGGCAAAGCCCTGAGTATAAAAAAGGTTAAAAAAAGCATTGGGTCGCATAAAAAATCCTATGTGAGTGATGTGGTTTGGTGTAAGCGCATAAGTTCAAGATAAAAATCTTTTTCATCATGGCTTTCAAGGAGTCCATTGTTAGGGAAAATGGCATCGTAAATTTTACTGATATTATCAAAACGGTGTTTGAAAAGTTCGCTTAAAAGAATCGCAGAGATATCTTTTCGCATAAAAATGGCAGGAGGTAGCATGCCTAGTTTTAAAATTTCCAGAAGCGATTTTGAATGGTATTTTATATGATGATGTGCGCCATGTGGACATGTGTTAGTACTCACAAGCGTCTTACACTCGTCACAATAGACAAATTCAGCAATAATTTCAATATCAATATCTAAATCTTCGTACTGACTCAGGAGTGATTTCATCTCATTTTTGTCGTAATACGCTCCAATTCCACTGTGGTGTTGTCCTAAAATAAGCTTATTGCACCCATAATTTGAAGCACAGATACTATCTAAAATAGCGTTTTTATAGCTTGAAAATAAGTAAGTGCTTTCAAAAGGAACAATGACCACTCTATTTTTTGGCAAATAATTATCTACAAAATACTGTAACGTTTTCATACGTAAGTCATAGGAGAGAATATCTTGCTTATAAGGTTTGAGAAGAAAAAATGACTAAAAGGTCATATTTTTCCAGTGTCATACGAATGACTCTCTCGTGTGCACGGTGAAAAAGGGTTGGCATTAATCATAATGGCCGCAACATTTTTTGGCATCTAACTCTTTTTTTGCCTCATTAATTTTGTTTTTAATCTGCTTGATATCTTCAAAATAAATTTCATATTCTCCACATACCGCATAATCCCCTAGACGCTTAAGAAAGAGTTGGGTTTCAGGATTGGAGAGGTCATAGGTTCCAAAGAGTTGTTCGATACGTCTTTTTTTATCGACTTCAAAGACTTCATCCACAATTAAAAAGCCTCGTATTTTTCCATCTACGATTAAATCTAATGTCTCACCTTTTTGAGCACTCATAAGGGTAGCTTTATTTTTTTTCTCCTGCTGGTGCAATAATAAAAGGAAACGGGAAAGGCTTTCCTTTATAATAGCCACTCTCTTCTACCTCTTTTGCTTCTTTTTGATTCATAAGTTTATCAACAGGATGTAAAATGCCCTCTTTGGCAAGGGCAAGGGTCGCTAAAAATTCATTATCAAGATAGAGTTGATTGTTATTTTTTCTTATTGATTCCATATTTTTTCTTTTTTCCCATAAACTTTTGCGTGAAATTCCTAATTTTTTTGAAAGCTCTGTATCGGGAAATTTATTTTGAAAATTGTAAATAACGTATTTGACATACTCATCAATGCTTAAAACATCGCCTTGATCTAGGACTTTGCTTTCAGTATTAATTTCAAGGGTTGAAAAAACACTCTCCTCGTTGGGATCAGTGCTGCAAATAATGGCACGCTTGCCTTCTAAAACACTGCATGCTTTAATTTTTTCACTTCGTTTAAGGCTTTGTAAATCAATCACATATAAAAGATCATCATTGCTTGTTCGTGTTATTTTTTCAAGTGCATTACCTTGTATGAGTGAAATAAAAGTAAAGGTTTCATTCAGGGATTGTGCATAGTTAAACACGAGTGCATCCGCATGTTTTTGAAAATTGGTTTTAATTAAAAGAGGGAATTTGGTCTTTTTATCAATGGGCTCTAAGTGAAGAATCTTCAGAGGTTTGAGACATACTCTTTATACGTTTCATTCTCTTTTTTAAGATTTTTAAAATCATTTAAGTGTTGGAGTTTTCGAATAAGTTCTTCAATCATAAATGGTTTTTGAATATAATCACATGCACCTGCTTTGATAGGGTTAGTAACCGTGTCATTGCTGATATAGGAGATCATTAAAACAATAATAGAGTTGCGGTGTTTTTCAATAACGGGATAAAAATTTTGACCCGAGATATTGGTTGAAAGCAGTACGGCATCGTATTTTTCATCTTTAAGGGCATCTTTAATATTCGTATTAATTTCACATAAGTGACCAATTTCCATTAATTTGGAGGCAATACTTTGGGCAAGATAAATTTCATTTTCGACAATTAAAATCTTCATACACGTGTCCAATCATAATAATTTAATGTAGCGGTCGCACTGGCTGCGACACCTTCTTTTCGACCTATAAAACCTAGTTTTTCTGTGGTTGTTGCCTTAATGTTAACATGAACAGGGTTTACTTCCATAATCTCTGCAAGGCAAAAGCGGATTGCATCCTTAAAAGGGCTTAGCCTTGGAAACTCTGCCATAATGGCAATATCACAATGGGTGATTTCAAATCCTACTTTAGTTAAAAAGGAACAAACCTCCTTAAGCAATGTTTTAGAGTCAATATTTTTATAGCGCGGGTCATTATCAGGGAACAGTTCACCAATATCTCCAGCTCCTGCCGCTCCCAAAAGAGCATCAATAAGAGCGTGAATAGCCACGTCTCCATCTGAGTGAGCTTTAAAACCAATGGTTTCATGTACACATACCCCACCTAAAAACATAGGCTTGCCTTCCTCATAAGCATGGACATCAAAGCCGTATCCTACTAAGGCTCTGTTCGAAGGTGTTTGAAGGCAATCAATGGTTTGAATATCTTCTTTACATGTAAGTTTTTTGGCTTTCTCATGACCCAAAACATAAGCAACCTTCCCACCCATAGCTTTAATGGCACTGCTATCATCGGTATAAATAACGCCTGTTTGAAGGGCTTTTTTTTAAAGATGCTGTTTGCGAGAGCTGAGGTGTTTGTATGAGCTTGATGGCATCACGATTAATGGTATTTTCTTCATAAACAACGGTATCAACAACCGGTAAATAGGGTACAACAATATCTGCATTTTCCATTTCAGCAAAGAGTCGAACCAGCATTTCTTGCTCAATACATGGTCGTGCAATGTCGCTCACCAAAACGTAGGGCGTTTTTACATGTAAAAGGGCATTGTTCAAAGAAGCTTGTCTGCTTGTTCCACCTTCAACAAACGTAATGGTATTACTAAATTTTTGTGCGTAAAACATCTCATCAGGTGTTGTGGTAACAATCACGTGTGTAAAGGGAAAAAGGCGTTGAAGATTTTGGGTCGCAACGAGCCACAATGGTTTCTCTTCAATGCGTAGCCATTGCTTTTTAACACGTTGGTTAAAGCGTGATGAACTTCCAGCTCCCAACATGATAAGGGTTATTTCGGGCAAACTTTGTCCTTTTTCTGAAGTGTTACGATATTATACATTTTGAAAGCTTTTTTTTATCTTTTTTGTGTTAAATTCCGCCATTACTTAAAGCATGTGAGGTCGAAAATGTTAAATAAAGAATCAGTGCAAGAACAGCTTCGTAGCGTAAAATATCCAGGTTTTGAAAAAGATATTGTTACCTTTGGTTTTGTGAAAGCAATTGAAGTATCAGAGAATAATGTTTATGTTGAGACAGAAATCGTCTCTTCCAGTAAAGAAGTAGCTGAGGAATTAAAAGCTTCTATTGAAAAATCTATCAAAGCTTTGGGTGCGGGACGTGTGGATGTTGTGGTCAAGCAACCTAAACCCCCTGTTGAAAAAAGCAACTCCCAATCGGGTAAAAATATGGCTCCACACATCAAAAATTTTGTGATGGTGAGTTCTGGAAAAGGCGGTGTTGGTAAAACGACTACCACCGTTAACTTGGCGATTGCACTTGCTAGTCAAGGTAAAAAAGTAGGTCTATTGGACGCTGATATTTATGGACCCAATGTGCCTCGTATGATGGGTGTGGTTGATAAACATCCTGAAGTTGTTGGACAAAAAGTAAAGCCTATTGTAGCGTATGGTGTTGAGATGATGAGTATGGGCTCTTTGATGGAAGGTGGTCAATCACTGATCTGGAGAGGAGCAATGATTATGAAAGCGATTGAGCAACTCTTGCGTGACATTTTATGGAGTGATTTGGATGTTCTTTTTATCGACATGCCTCCAGGAACAGGTGATGCACAGCTGACACTCGCGCAAAGTGTACCTGTGACAACGGGTATTTGTGTAACAACACCTCAACAAGTTGCCCTTGATGATACCGAGAGAAGTTTAGATATGTTCCAAAAATTACACATTCCAATAGCTGGAATTATGGAAAACATGAGTGGATTTATCTGCCCTGAGACCAATAAAGAGTATGATATCTTTGGTAAGGGAACGACTAAGCCTTTAGCGGAAAGATTTAATACAATTGTCATTGGTGAGATTCCAATAGAGCCAGCCGTACGTGAGGGTGGTGATGCAGGAAAACCCGTGACCTTCTTTCATCCAAGCAGTGAGACAGCCAAACGTTACCAAGAATCAGCTAAAAAATTGTGGGAATGCATTGAAAAAGTGAATGAAGAGGGTGGAGTGAGTAATGAAGCCATTCAGCCAACCATGGGTGTTAATGGTAGCCCAAGTGCGTGTTCAACTAAATAAGTCCTACGTGTTAGGAAACAGTTAAAAGTATCGTTTATAAATTGTTACAAAAGGAGATGTTATGGCGTTGCGTATAAGTATTGATGAAGCAGATTTTAAAGCATTAGTAGAGGAAATTGAATCACAAGAAGGGTATAGAAAGCCGATTGCTTTTGGTATCGCACGGGTAGATAGAGGGCAACTCAATCCTGAGAAGATTCTTCAAGCAAGCTTTCCAGTCATTAATTGGAATGAAAATTTTTGGAAGTGCGGCTATTTTTTATTGGCGCACTGCAAGCCAGCGGCATTGATGTCGATTTTACCAGCAGTGAATTTGTTTACGATGTGAAGAAAAAATTTGTTAAAAATGCCATGAATGCGTTTACGCCATACCTTAACTTTGCTTTTGGAAATGCCCATAAAAATGTTCAAGTGATTAAAACACTTGATTGGATTGCACAGACTGAAAAATTGAAAAAAGAGTATCGCATTGTCTTCTTATTTGAAGATGATAAGCCCCTAAGTGCTGAAGCAGTTTATCTCAAACTCTATGCACTTTCCACAGGAAAAGCACCTCTTCGCTCTGTCAATCTAACAGGTGCGTTTGGTGTGTTGGAAAATGTGGCATGGTCGTTTGGTCAGCCACTTGAGCTTGCATGGCTTAGAGAGCATGAGATTGAGATGAAGTTAATGGGTGAATATCCACTCATTGAGTCCGTTGATAAATTTCCACGCTTTTTATCACATATTATTCCAGCAGATAATACCCGTATTTTAGATACCAGCAAAGTAAGAATGGGGGCGCAGTTACATCCAGGCACTACCATAATGCCAGGGGCGAGTTATGTCAACTTTAACGCAGGAACCACAGGTGCTGTGATGGTTGAAGGACGTATTAGTTCTTCAGTTGTTGTCGGTCGTGGAAGTGACGTTGGCGGGGGTGCAAGTATTTTAGGTGTGCTTAGTGGTACGAATGGTAATCCTGTAAGTATTGGTGAGAACACACTTTTGGGTGCGAATTCTGTGACGGGTATTCCATTGGGCGATGGCTGTATTGTGGATGCAGGGATTGCGATTTTAGAAGGAACGAAAATTGGCGTGAGTGCAAGTGAGTTGGCTAAAATTGCAGAAGCTAATCCAAAAGCAAAACTAAAAAAAAGCTGCTAAAGAAGAGATTGTTTTCTTTAAAGGACTTGATTTGGCAGGATTGCATGGTATTCATTTCCGTCAAAATAGTGTCAATGGGATGATTCAAGCAGCTAGAAGTAAACGAGAAATTAAACTCAATAGCGAATTACATTAATCTTTATAAGAGGGGCTTACGTAAAGCTCCTCTTAATGATTTTTCAAGAGTGATTGGTTAAACGCTTCAGCCCATTTATTTGAGATTTTAAGATAGGTTTGATTAGCAATAGGGTCATCTTTTAATATCCAACTACCGCACGTTGAACATTTCGTAGCATATGTTTCAAGCTCTTCTAAACTCATTTTTTCAACCGCATTGAGACGGGCTTTACACTCTGCATGAGAGCATTTTAAGGAAGGATGTTGCATGAAAAAACTCCTCTAGGACTTTTTTCGTCATATTGTAGCATAGTTATATCTATTTAAATGGCTAAATTATGAGCAGATAAGGCAATTCCTTCCACTTTCTTTTGCTTTATATAAAGCGCTATCTGCCTCTTTAATAATTTCCTGAGGTGTTTTACCTTTTTGAGAGAGTGCAACGCCAATGCTCACAGAAAGACGCTCTTTTTTAAGGGGTGGTTTATGCGTACCTTTTTTCGGTGTTTTGGTGGGACGGTTCTTATCGCGAATGACAAAACCACGTCTAAAAATAGCTTCTCGAACTTCTTCTAGTGCCATAATACACTCTTCTTTTTTCTTACCATTAAATAAAATAGTAAACTCCTCACCACCATAACGAAAGGCTTTACCTCCATTTTTAACCTGTGTTAATTCTTTTGCAACCAGTTTTAAAACATCATCACCAATATCATGTCCAAAGGTATCATTGAATTTTTTTGAAAAAAATCAATATCAACCATGGCGATAAAATAGGAAGAACCTAAACGTAAAAAGCGTTCTTCAAGGGCTCTTCGTGAGGGAATGCCTGTGAGTGTGTCAATGTATGCCATACGATAAGCATCGTGCACAAGTGCGCTAATGGCAATGAGAGCACTCATAAGTGAAAAAAGAATAAACGCATTACTTTCGTGTAAAAAAAGATACGGAATCATCTGTGCAGAGAGCATCCAAAAAGGTGCTTTTTGACTTTGCGCCTCAAATAAAAGAGAAATCAAAAAGATAAAAAGTAGCGCAATCAGTGAAATAATAAGTACAAAATCACTGGCTTTTGTTAAGGCATGAATATTGGCATGTAAAAGGGGTGTATTTAGCGCTTTTTCAATAGAAGGAGAAAAATAATTGAGTCCTAAATAGCCACCACTGAGTATTAAAATACCCACACCTGTACGAAGTGCACCAAAACTGCTAAAAAGACCTCTTTCTTTTAAGGCGTAAATGAGCAAATACCCAAGGGCTGTAATCAGTGGGGCAAGATGCCAAAAAGCAGAGACACTTAATTGGGTAAATAGCGTATTGGGAAAGGCTAAACACATTGTAAAAAAAAGGGAAAAGAGTAAAAGAACGAAGAGTTTACTTTTGTTAAAATAGACACTTAACGCAAGTGCAATCAGTAAAAAAACAAACGTACTTTGCCATACAAAATAGTAAGCATAATTTGGCAGTAAGTGAAAATAGGTGATGAGTAATGCTACTAAAATCATGCCAAAGCAAAGTGTATGAAAGGTAAAAAAAAGCCTCTTTAAATCGTTGCATTCACTTCCCTGTTTTTTTGCGATTATAGCGAAATTAGCTCATATTCCCATAAATCTCCCATAAGGGGTGCATGTAAGTGTGGTTTTTTTAAAAGCAATTTCACCACTTCTGTGCTCTGAATCGCTGCGGCAAAACAGACCGTGAAGGAGGGATTTCCTGATTTTTTTTCAGCACCATCTCCTTTTTCTTTATAGAGATGTTCTAGTGTGGTACAACTTGCAAATTGACTGTAATATCCAGCAATGGCGCCATGGACAAAGGCTTTGTTTTTTTGTTGACATAGTGTTGCAAGGGTGCATTTTAGCTCAGGATTGTCTAGGGCGTCAACAATGACATCCACAGAATCCAGTAAAAAGGCATCTGTTTTTGGCTCAAAAAAATGTGGAATACTCTTTACATGTAAAGCTGGATTAATGGCTTCAAGACTCTCTTTTAAGACTTCTGCTTTGAAATGTCCTAGTGTTTTTGGGGTAGAGAAATTTTGGCGATTGAGATTATGTTCCTCAAAAACATCCCCATCACATACCATGAGATTTCCCACACCAATACGTGCAAGCATTTCGCCCACAAATCCTCCAAGCCCTCCGCATCCTATAATTAAAACACTCGATTGAAATAGAGCGTATTGCTCTTGTGTGGAGAGTGTGTTTTGGTTTCGTTTATAACGAAGGGGTAGAATGCCTGCTTTAAGCGCTTCTTCTTCAACATCTTTAAAGTTACATGTAAAGATTTTCATAGCATCAAATGTTGTTTTTAGTGACAGAAAACCATCATCTAAATGATTGCGTAAAAACTCTAAACGTTCCACAATAATTCCTTTAAAGGTATAATATACGTGAAAATCCATTTTATAAGGGAGGAAAACAATGTACATTATACTCAATGCTTTTTCATTTTTGCGCGAAAAAGTTGAAAGAAAAAAGGGATTCCTTATTTGGATGCGCAATGGCTTATAAACGATAAAACACGTATTTGTGACTTGATTGATTCTTTAGGTCTTGAACAAAGTGATGTTGAAGCAGTATTTTTAAATCATACCGTTCGTTCTAAAGAGACACTTCTTAAAGAAGGCGATAGGGTTGCTCTTTTGCCCCCAGGAACGCCTGGTTCGTACCGATTGCTCTCAGGGCTCAAAGAGCATTAACCCCCACCTACCTTTGGAAAGAGAGCAATGGAATCGCCCTCTTGTAACGGGTATGATGCTTCAACATGTTTCCCATTCACCATCAACACACCCCAAAGGCGATACCTCTTCAAGATGCAATGCATCAATGATGATCTGAGGCGTTGTTTCTTCTGGGTACTCTTTGTATTCTGTTTTAAAGCGACCTTCTCGGTACTGAGCAAAGAGTTTAACTAAAATACGCATCAAAAATTCCAGAATTCATCAATCTCTTCACCGCTAAAGTCCCAAACGACATTGTGAGGAGGCAGTGTTTCGTACTTCATAAATTCAGGCAATCTATCATCCGCTTTGCCCAGTCCTGCTTTGATGTTAAATTCATGTTCACGTTTCAGAATGGTTTTACCTAAGTTCACTACATCATCAATACTTAGATTACAACCAAAACGTGCGTTAATCATGTCGACAAGTGCGGGCAGACATTTTGGATCATCTAGGGCAGGGAAGGCAACAAAAATACACATACCGGTACTATCAACCGCAGCAGTTGCGATTTGAAGGTTACGTGCAAGCTCGACTTGTCCTTCTTTTTTAAGTGGATCAACATACCCACCACTGTTAAGAATGTTCGTAGCAACAGCGTAGCCTGCTGTATGATCTGCTCCCATTGGTGTCGTTGCATACGTAATACCTTGACCTTTAACTGCACGTGGCTCGTACGCAGGAATGCCTTGACCTTTAACGGTTGGAACACGGACTAAACCATAAAGTTTACCTAAGATATGGGTACCACTACCAATAATGCGACCGATGGGCGTTCCATTGGGTAAATCCTTCGATAAGAGCTCGTAGGCTTTTTCACCATCACCGTATGCTAAAATTCCCGCATCAACGGCAAGACCCAGTGTAACGGATGTTTCGATAGAATCAACACCTAAATCATCCATAAGTCCATCTATTTTTGCAATTAAATCTAAATCTTTGATACCAAAGTTGGCACCCAGTGCCCAGATGGTTTCGTACTCAAAACCTGATGTGAGGTAGTTGCCATCTTTGTCGTTATAGACTTGTGAACATTGGATAACACAGCCCGCATGACACCCGTGGGTTGTTTTTCCGCCTCGTGCTTTGATATTTTCTGCCATCGTTTCACCGCAGATATTTTCAGCAAATTCCCAATTTCCTGCTCTAAAATTACGGGTAGGAAGTCCGCCTGCTTCATTAAGGATGTTGACTAAAACATTGGTACCAAATGCGGGGAGTCCTTCGCCACTGATAGGGTTTTCTTGAAGGGCTTTTGTAAAGATTTTGCTTGCTTCTTTGAATTTTTCAGGATCAGCGATGGTCACTTCTTTGTAGTTTTCTGCATCCACGGTAATACACTTAATCTTTTTAGAACCCATAACCGCACCAAGCCCACCACGTCCGTGACTTCTGAGTTTTCCACTAGGGTCTTTAACAGAGATATTGGCAAGGTTCATACGCATTTCACCCACTCGACCGATGCTCATAACCGCTACTTTTTTGTCATATTTTGCTGCCATTGCATCCAATACAGCATAGTTATCAAGTCCGACAAGCTCAGGGACTTCAATAAATTCAACGTTATTTTTTGTTACATGTAATTGGTAAAACATCTCTTCATTTTTAGGCAAGCCTTCAATAATCAACGCTTTAACACCAAGCTTTGACATAATCCCAGCACTCGTACCACCCACGTTTGATTCTTTAATACCACCCGTTAAAGGGCTTTTAGCGCCACAGGAGTTACGTCCTGAGTTGGATGCGCTGGTTCCTGAGAGTAGGCCTGGTGCAAAAACAAGTTTATTATTTGGTCCTAATGGATGACATTCTGGATCAACTTCTTTGGCGACAATGGTTGAGGTGAGTGCACGACCACCAAGCCCTAGCCATTCTGCTGGCACTTCTTCGATTTTAAAGCTAAGATTTGTCATATTGACACGATAGATTAAATCTGCCATTTTAACTCCTTCTATTTTGGTTATAAACCCATAATATAAGAAGTGTATAGCATGAAAATAGCGAAGTCAATGAAAGAGAGTGAAACAAAAATATGCTTTTTGGGCATATCTTTTTTTACACACTTGCATTGAAAAGCAGTGGCGATGGCCACTACTTTTTAGGTTTAAGGGATTGAAGTTCGATAATACGTAAGATAATCGCTGAGTAATAAGGGATACTTTGAATCAGCAAAGTAAAGGCAAAAACATAAATCTCTGTAATACGTGTAAAGTTCGTAAAATACAGAGCAAAGAAAGAGAGGGTTAGTAGGGTCGCTAAAATCATCTCATGACGAATAGGGTTGGTGTTTTGTTTTTTGGTATTTCCCCCTTTTTCTGTACGTTTAAAGGGAAGTCCATCTTTTACAAAACCATCGTAAACCGCTTTAAAAATAACCAACTGCAAACTCATTGAGGCGATGGCACTTAAAACGGTCTCTTTTATTCCCATTTTCACCCGTGTTCGGTATAAAATAGATGCATGTAAAATATTGACTAAAAACGCTACTAGAATAGGCAGTGTTAGCGGAAGCGTTGGAATGGTAACGCCTACAAAAATAATAAAAGGTACCCAGAAAATATTTAAAAAATGCTGTCATAGCACCAAAGGCATCGGAGAGCCAAAAGAACCAACCCGCTACAAAATGATATTTTTGGTAGGGAGTTAAGGTTTTGGATGAAGGCATAAAATGACGCCAGTGACGTTTTAAAATCTGAATGGCACCGTACGCCCAACGATGTCGTTGTGTGCGAAACGCTTCAACGGTGTCAGGAAGAAGTCCCCAACCGTAACGTCGGTTGGTATAGTGTGCGGTGTAGCCTGCCTCAAAGAGACGAAGTCCCAGCTCTGAGTCTTCAACAATAGTATACGTCGTCCAATCACCCACTTCATGCATGGCTGAGAGGCGTGCCATAAGCATCGTTCCATGTGCTACAATGGCATTTTCTTCATTTCGCTCAACCATACCAATGTCAAAGAAGCCTGCGTATTCTGCGTTCATTGCTTGTTTAATGAGCGATTCATTGCCATCTCTGTGATCTTGAGGTGCTTGAACAAGGGCAACTTTTGGGTCATCAAATAAAGGAACTAAATCAATCAGCCAGTTATCACCTACAACATAATCTGCGTCAATGACCGCTAGAATTTCTGCTTTTTCATGGGTGTATTTAAGTGCTTCGTTGAGCGCACCTGCTTTAAACCCTTTACATGTAATGTTCAAAAAGACAAATTTTTCACCTAGTTTTGCACAATGCTCTTCAATCGGTTTCCAGTAGAACTCTTCAGGTGTGTTATTAATGACCACAAGCACTTCATAGTTGGTGTATTTAAGTTTTGCAAGTGAATCTAGGGTCTCAATAAGAACATGAGGTTGTTCTTTGTACGCAGGAACATGAATAGAGACAAAAGGAACATGATCCGATTTGAGATTAAGGGGCGCTAACCTTTTGGGTGCAATACCGATGGTACATTTAAAGAGTTCATTGATTTTTGCTAAAGTAATAATAACCAATGGAATCATCAGAAAAATTCCCATGACCCACATAACCCACATACCAAAATTCATGTAGTAAATAAATGGATAGGTGGCTGCCATAGCAATACCAAATCCCATCGCTTGTGCAGCAAAACCATATGTAATAGCGTGGGCAAAATTGACACGTTGATTTCTCAAGCCAAAGAAGGTAAGTAAAATACCAAAAAAGACCGCCCCTGCCATTTGGTCACGCCAAAGAGGATTGAGAATCGTCTGCTTAACAAAATGAAATTTAGGCTGTTTGTTAATGTCAAAAAGTCCCCAGTAAGGTCCTACACTTCCTTCATGAACGCCTTTCCATGGTTGATCAAAGGCTTCAACAATGTTGTAACTCCAGTTTTGAGCTTTTGCCATTTCCAAAAAACCGGTAATAGCTGCAATTTGATTGGTCAGTGTGGCTTCAGCTTTTTCATTATTGTATCCACTGCTTGGCCAGCCAAACTCGCCAATGGTAATGGGCTTATTAGGATACATCGCAGCAATAGCGTCGTACTTCTCTTTTGCAAAGGCTAAGGTTTGCTCAATAGGAATCTTTTCCCAATAGGGTAAAATATGCACATTAATGAGATCGACATGTTTTGCTAGTTCTGTGTTTGTGAGCCATACATGTTGTACTTCCGCTGTGGTGACAGGGATACGTGTTCGTTTTGAAACACGATCAATGTAGGCTATTAATTCTTCAGGTGTTAAATCTGCACGAAGTAAAACCTCGTTTCCTACGATGATAGAAGCAATTCTAGGATGATAGAGTTTGGTTAGCTCAAAGAGGGTTTCTATCTCAGCCTCATTGGCTCCTTTATCGCCTGAAAGCCAGAGCCCAATATCGACTTTAAGTTTTGTTTCTCCTAGATTACTTAAAACCCGTTTCGCATCATCAATGGCGTAAGTTCTCACTTTTCGCGCAATGTGTTCAACTGTTTTCATATCTTCAGCAATCTCTTGATCGCTTTTGGGGGCTTTTTCAAATCCGCGATAAGGGGTATAAGAAAGCGATTCTATTTTGTCACCAATTTGCGGTGATGTAACAATTTTATCGCCACCTCTTGTCCATAAAAAAAATGTGCACAAGCGACGTAACAATAATGGAAAGTAGAACGTATTTGAAGTATTTCAATCGTATGCTCCGAAAAGAAATGGTAGAGTTTTCTAGCACGTAAATGTGTTAAAAATTGGGTGATTTTACAACAAGTTTGTTTAAAAAATAAGGCGCTAATCTTTACATGTAAAAGTTTATGATTGAAGAAAATGTAAAAGATCTTCTTTTAAAAGAGGTTTTGAAAAATAGTATCCTTGAAAACGATCACATCCAAAGGTACTAAGAATCTCTTTTTGCTCTTTTGTTTCAACCCCTTCTGCTAAAACATGCATGTTGAGATTTTTGCCAATGGTAATAATATTTTGAACCATTTTAGCAGAGGTTATATCGTATGCAATGGCATCCACAAAGCTTTTATCAATTTTGAGTTCATTAATCGGTAATTGACGTAACATACTTAAAGAAGAGTAGCCTGTACCAAAATCATCCATAGAAATCTCAATACCCATAGCTCTTATTTTATGTAAAAGTGGCAATATATACTGCAAATCTTCGATAAAAAGGTTTTCTGTTACTTCAAGCGTAATATGCAAGGTTTCATGAGGCATTGTAGCATTTTTTTTATTGAAATGCGATGGGGTATAGGATGCCAAAAAGGCTTATAAAAGCACGTAAATGTTATAATCAGAAAAAACTAAAAGAGAGAGTTTATGGTTGAAGTGAATAACTTGACGATGCGTTTTTCGCATCAATTATTGTTTGAAAATATCAATTTAAAATTGGATAAAGGGAAGCGTTATGGTCTCATTGGCGCAAATGGTGCTGGAAAGACAACGTTTTTAAAGATTTTATCCCGTCAGATAGAGCCAACCAGTGGCAATATTTCGATTGAAAATGGCTTACGTGTGGGCGTTTTAGGACAAAATCAGTACGCTTTTGAGGATTACACGTTAAAAGATGCCGTTATGTATGGCAATAAGCGTTTGTATGACGCGATTAAAGAAAAAGAGCACTTGTATGTTACGGGTGATTTTAATGATGAAAAAGTCAATGACCGTTTGGCAGAATTAGAGATTATTTGTGCAGAAGAAGACCCGACGTATGAAGTGGATGTGAATATTGAGAAAATTCTTGCCTCTTTAGGCTTTCCTGTCTCCATGCATGAGAGTTTGATGAGTGAACTAACCGGTGGCGATAAGTTTAAAATTTTGCTAGCGCAAGTGCTTTACCCAAAACCCGATGTCCTCTTTTTGGATGAGCCAACCAACAACCTCGATTTGGAAGCGATTTCATGGCTAGAAGAGCAACTCATTCGCCATGAGGGAACCATGGTGGTTATCTCCCACGATAGACACTTTTTAAATGCGGTTGTGACCAACATTTTAGATGTGGATTTTAAAAAGATTCGTGAATTTACAGGCAACTATGATGAGTGGTATTTAGCAGCAAATCTCATTGCTAAGCAACAAGAGATGGACAGAGACAAGAAGCTTAAAGAGAAAGAAGAACTTGAAGCATTTGTGCGTCGATTCTCCGCTAATGCGTCTAAAGCCAAACAGGCAACCTCTCGTCAAAAGCGTTTGGAAAAACTGGATATCGCAGATATTCAAACCTCTTCCAGACGGGATCCGAGTATTGTGTTTCGTGCAGGACGTGACATTGGCAATGAAGTGTTAGATGTTGAAGGCATTGAGAAGAGCTATGGCGATCAGAAGGTGCTTCATAATATCAGCTTCAAAGTCGAAAAAGGTGATAAAATTGCCTTAATTGGTCATAACGGTGTGGGTAAAACAACGCTGTGTAACATCATCATGGAACAACTCGAAAAAGATGCGGGTACAGTAAAATGGGGGGCGACGATTATTCCTAGCTATTTTCCTCAAAATACAACCGATATGATTACGGGTGATTTACAGCTTTTTGAATGGTTACAGCAGTATGATGCAAAGAAAGATTTGGATGAAATTCGAAAATGTTTAGGGCGTATGCTTTTTTCTGGAGAAGAGCAGAAAAAAAGTGTCAGTCAGCTTAGTGGTGGGGAAAAACACCGTATTGGGCTTTCAAAAATGATGTTGGAAAAAGGAAACTTTTTAGTTCTTGATGAGCCGAATAACCATCTTGATTTGGAAGCGATTATTGCTTTAGGTGAGGGATTGTTTAAGTTTTCAGGCAATGTGATTTGTGTGACCCACGATAGAGAACTGATTGATGCCTTTGCTAATCGCATTATCGAGTTACATCCTGATGGCACAATGACAGATTTTAAAGGCGATTATGAAGCTTTTAGAGAGACGTATGGCCGCTAAAAATGCTCCGTTTACGCTAGGAAGTGCTTTAGACAACGATAGCGCTTGGCAGTTAGAAGAGGAAAAAACCTCTTCTTCGCCTCTTGAGATAAAAGTGCCTGCAAAGCATCTTTTGGTGCTTAAAATGGAAAAACGACAGGGAAAACCTGTTTCGATTGTCGGTCCTTTTTTTCTTGAAAAAGAAGTGCTTTTAAAACTCTGTTCTTTGCTTAAGAAAAAATTAGGCAGTGGCGGTACATGTAAAGAAGAGTGGTTAGAGTTTCAAGGTGAATGCCGTGAAAAACTTAAACCTATTCTACAAGGTGAGGGATTTCGTTTTAAGGCTTAAATGATGACATACGTGCTTAATTCATTGCTTCCTATTTGCTTAATTGTCGCGACGGGGTATATGTTTAGGCATATGAAATTTCCCTCTACTGATTTTTGGCCACTTGCCGATCGATTTACCTATTATGTTTTGATGCCAGCTCTTTTGGTGTATAAACTCTCTTTAGCAAAATTGGACTTAGCCTATACGGCTGATCTTGTTTTAACAACCCTTCTTGCGATTATAAGTGTTTTGTGTGTGTTGATTTTGCTCAATAGTTTATTGCATTTTGAACGCAAAGCATTTACTTCTATTGTGCAAGGGGGCATTCGTTTTAATTCGTATGTTTTTTTGGCGTTTGTCGATACTGCGTACGGCGATGAGGGGTTGGTTTTAGCTGCTATTGTGATGGCATTTGCGATTCCTTTTATTAACATTTTGTGTATTAGTATTTTTGCTTTTTATACACGCAGCGGTCACTTTTCTTTTCTTGCTTTTTTAAAAACCATTATTAAAAATCCACTCATTGGGGCATGTTTCATAGGGATTTTGATTAATCTTAGTGGATGGGTATTGCCACTTTTTACCCTAAAAACACTCTCGTTATTAAGTAATGCAGCACTTCCTATTGGTCTTTTATCGGTGGGTGTTGGTTTAGAACTTCGGTATCTTAAAGCTGCTAAAAAAGAGTTGGTGGTCTCAAGTGTTGCTAAATTGCTTCTGTTCCCTTTATTGTCTTATGGTATTGGAATTCTTTTTGGTCTTAGTGGCATGACTTTAAGTATTGCAGTGTTATTTGGTGCAATGCCAACGGCTGTTTCATCGTATATTTTAGCCAGAGAATTAGGGGGCGATATCTCTTTAATGGCTTCTATTATTACATTGCAGACACTTGCTTGTATGGCAACACTTTTATTTATTACCCCCTTTTTATAAATAGAGTCTTGCCAAACGCTTGAGGTATCTTTAAAGCAACGCTGTTAAGACTACGCAACCTTTTTACATGTAAAGATTATTTTGAGGTTTCCTCAATAAAAACAAGCGCTTTATGGCATGCTTCATAGAGATCTTCCATGTTAAAACATCGTTTTTTTTCAAGGTATTTCAATGTTTTTTCTGTATTCATCACATGATTCATTTCGGTGGCAATACTAAGAAGTTCTCCTAAAAAGCCTTCTTGAAATAAAAGGGCTGTTTTAATCTCATCGTCTAAATGGGCATAATTTAAAAATTCCAGCATGGGAATATTTAAATAGGCATCAATTAATGAAAGGCTACCCGTTAAAAATGCCTTATTGGCAAATTCAGGCTTATGGCATATAAGGGCTAACTCTTCCATGACTTTGGCACGAAATTTTGCGTTATTAAATATTTCTCCACCAAAAGGACGCATATGAGGTGCTCCATACAAAAAAAGTCCTAGCCACGAGAGAATTTTTTGAGGACCTAAGAGAGTAACCATTTGTTTAATAGAGGTTATTTTTTGTTTAAAAGGGTATGCCCCTGAATTAACATGACGCAGAAGATTGTAGACCAAATCAGGGCAAGTTGCAAATTTTTGGCTAATAAAGTTGGGATCATTATTTTCTTGAATACAATTGATTAAGTTAATGGCGTTAATGGTATTAGGTTCAATTTTTTTCCCACTTAAAATAATGGGTTTTTCAAAAAAATAGCCTTGAAAAAAAAGAAAATCAAGATCTAAACAAGCTGTAAATTCTTCTTGAGTTTCAATTTTTTCAGCCAATAAATTAATGTTATACGAAGAAAGTTTTACAAGAGAATCTTTTAAATTACAAAGCCCACTGGCTTGAATATCAACTTTTATTATATCAATATAAGGGAATATAGGTGCATACGTCTCAAACATTGCTTCAGTGCAGTCAAAATCATCTAATGAAAAGGTATAGCCTTGAGCATGCAGTTCCGCAATCCGTGCAATAAGAGGCTCAGTTATATGTGTGTACTCTAAAATTTCAAATCCAAAATTTTCTTTAGGCAGGAGAAGAAGAGCATCGCTAAAGAGCATGGACTCATCAAGATTGATGTACCCTTTTTTAGTACCAATAACAGAAGGAAATCCAATCGTATGAATCAAACTGACAATAACGCGTGCGGTAGCTTTGGCATTGTCGTTAAAAGTAGCGTAGTTATTGCCTTCGCACGAACGGTATAAAAGTTCGTAAGCAAGACATTCACCATTTCTATTGAAAATAGGTTGTCTTCCAATGTAGGTATGCACGTTCTTCCTTCTATTTTTTAGTTTCTACAAACTGGATATTGACCATGCCACAAAATTTCTTATCTTTATAAAAATGTACCATATAAATTGTCTCATTCTTATCAATGGCATACGATTTCATCAATGAATGAGGTTCGATTTTAATACCTTCTTCACTCACTACGCCCTCTTTAGAATAACCAATAACGTTAATACGGTACCCTTTAATAGGAGCAATTTCAAAGCTTTTGTTCGCAGAAATGAGTGAGCCCACTTTTGCACGCGTTTTTTTCTCCATCTAAAAGCAGACTGATCTCTTCTAAAGAGTTGTCAAATTCCATCATATCTGCTTTGAGGGTTGAAATGAGGATATTTTCCGTTCATAATTTTATAGGTATCTTTATCTTTAAGGACAGCAACCAGAGGATTGTCACTTTGGTAATGGAACTCCTCTTTATTGATTGGGAAAAAGCGGATAGAAGGCTTTAGCGTTGAAAGATTAAGCATGATTTTTGTCGGAGGAATTTCAAGCATACCGACATTCGTTTAAAAGGGTTTTAATCGTCTCTTCTTTCAACTCAAAAGAGCGTGTAAATTCTATATTCATAACTTTCATAAATTTTTCAATGGTTTTAAGTTGGTAAAAAACTTTGTGTGAAAGGTCTGTAATATTTTTACTGGTTTCAATTGCAAAAGCAGGCTTGTTATTGGTAATAGAAAAATAGGTAAGGCTTTGTTGCATTGCCTTATCTTTGTCTTTTGTATTGGTGTTTTTGACGTTAAATTCATGTACATCTTCAATTAAATCAACATTGGTTTCTTGATTGACCTTTTTGGCAATGTCTGCAAGGTTACCGTATTTGGCATCAGAAATCTTTTGTTGGTCAATAATGGTCGCTTGCCCCCATGCTTTGGGGTTAAAATTTTTATCAATCGTTTTTGGTCTGTAAAAGCCTTGTCCATCGTGTAGATTCAGGGTCAAATCAACGTTAGGATGAAGAATGAGTTTTTTAATATCTGAGACAATCTGAAAATCTTCATCTTTGGTTTCAATTTTGGCAAATTTACGATTCATATCACCATAGGTACCACGTCTGTTTTTGACGATACTATCGAAATTTAAGTTAGGTACAATCCAGACATTGCCTTTTTGAATGGTGTAGTGTTTGGCTAAAAGCATGGGTGCAAAGTATCCACCAGGCTCATCGCCATGGATACCTCCAATAACTAATAACGTGCTCTCATTGAGCTTACCACTCTCTTTTTTTAATCAAAGAGTAGTGTAAATTAGCACTAAAAGCGTACGTTGAGAAGAGAAGACATAAGGCAAGAGAGCATTTTTTCATTCAGTATCTTTGTTTTAAATTAATTTTAAGCTCAAAGCTTAGCAAATGGGAGATTAAATTTTACCAAAATGCCTAAAACTTAGAGAGTTTTTCAGATAAGATTTTTGCAAAATCTTCAAAATTAGGGAGAAAAAGGTGTGCTTCTCGTTGCTTAAGCCCCCACATTGATTCTGGAAAATGTGAGTCATCTTCAAAGCGTGCCATAATATGAATATGCAGGTGCGGAACGTAATTTCCAAACATTGCAATGTTGATTTTTTTGGGGTTATAATACGCTTTCATTACCTCTTCAGTCGCTATCATGGCTTCCAATAACTTTTTCTGTGTCACAGGATCGCAATCGCTTAGTTCTTTGTAGGGTCTTTGTGTAAAAATTTTGACCCATGGAATCATGGATTCTTCTTTTTCAACATAGAATATTTCATTTTCGTACAGTCGATTCGTCATGAGGACTCCTTAAAACGATTTTTATAGGTGCATTTTTGACACAAAACTTCGACAGCTTTGTTCTCTTGAAAGCCTTTTATTATGGCGTGTGTTCGAGGTGCGTTTAAAATTTCTTTTAACGGGTTTACATGTAAATTTCCTAAGACAATAATGCCGTCTTTATCCAAGCAACAAGGTACAACACTCCCGTTTGAGAGAATACCAAAATGTGAGGAAAGCCCCAAACATGTCCCATGGGAACACTCATTAGAAGCGAGGGATGGCCATGTGAAGTAGTCATCAAAATGAAGACGTATTTTTTCTGCTAGTCTGATGGAGCGAAGATTTTCTTCATAAAATCTCTTTACATGTAAAGATGTTTGAAATTGTTTTTCAAGGTACGCAAAGAGTGTTTTGTTAAAAGACTCTTCACTGTGTGCTTCATCCTTGTTCCATAAACGCAGGTTGATAAACAAGGCTTTACGTTGTGTAAGCTTTGCATTACAGAGTTCGATAATAGATTGCATATACTCTTCAAAAGAGAGGGGCATACTGTTTTTATTAAAGCTATTGAGTGAAATATTGATTTGTTTGATAGCTGGATGCAACAGCGTCTCAAAGGTATGGTTTTTTAAAAAGTAACCACTGGTGGTCAGGATGACTTTAAAACCATGTTTGTGGCTTAGGTTTAAATAGTCCAAGAGGTTTGAAAGGGCGAGTGAATCACCTGCCACATGATACGCAACCTCTTTAGTGTAAGGTTTTAGTTCGATTAATACCTGTTCAAAAAAAGGAAGCGTCATCGTGTGTGTTGGTAAGATTTTGGGTGGGCAAAAGCTACACTTTAACCCACAAATATTTGTCAGTTCAATATATACACGGTAAAATTTCATCGACGGCGTGTTCTATTCTACGGTAACACTTTTGGCAAGATTTCTAGGCATATCCACATCATTACCTAAACGAATGGAAATTTCTAGTGCCAGTAGCTGTGTTATAAGCATCATCTCAAAAAATTCATCCATCACATGTGCATGTGTTTTGGTTTTAATAAAATCATCTGCCAATTCAAAAGGCTCTGGACTAATGACTAACAAAGTAGAATCTCTAGCGCTTAACTCTTCGACGTTGCTTTTCATTTTATCGTAGAGAAGGTTTTTAGGCATGAGCGCAATGGTGAAAAGTTCACTATCTGCTAATGCAATCGGACCATGTTTCATCTCTCCTGCTGGATAGCCTTCTGCGTGTAAGTAACTAATTTCCTTGAGTTTAAGTGCGCCCTCAAGTGCAAGTGGATAAAAAATATCTCGACCAATAAAGAAAAAACCATGACCGTGAAGGTAACGCTTTGAGAGGCGACGAATTTTTTCATGTACGCTCTCATTTACTTTCACAACCAAAGGAATGCGTAAAAGAGAGTTAATTTCATTGGCAAGTTCTTCTTGCGATAGCGTTTGCTTTGTTTCTGCTACATAAAGGCTAAGAAGCCACAGCGTAATAACTTGTGTTGCAAATGCTTTGGTACTCGCAACGCCTTTTTCAATGCCTGCACGTGTGAGAATCGTTGCATCAGCGGTGCGGACAATGGAAGAGTTATCGACATTACAAATAGCAAGCGTTGGCATACCGCCTCTTTTTGCCATTTTGAGTGCTTCAAGCGTATCGGCAGTTTCACCACTTTGCGAGATAACAATAAAAAGCGTTTTAGGGTCGAGTAAAGGCTCTTTATAGCGAAATTCACTGGCAATTTCCACGTTACAACGAATTTTAGAGAGACGCTCAAACATATAGCATGCACTGAGTGCTGCATGATAACTGGTACCACACGCACAGATTTTAATGGCATCAATAGCGCTAAAATCAAAATGAGAAAGTTCATCAAGAACGATTGAATTCTCTTTGATACGTCCCATTAAGGTTTCGCCTACGACTAAAGATTGTTCGTAAATCTCTTTTTCCATAAAGTAACGGTAGCCATCTTTTTGTGCTGAGAGTTTATCGTTGCTTAAAGGTTTAAAATCGAGATGCTGTGGAAGAGACTCTTTTAAAAGGGAAATCTCTTTGTTGTGTGCCCATCCATATTCTCCATCTTCAAGATAAACAACTTCGTTAACCAGCCCAATGAGTGGTGCATCTGAAGAGCTAAAATAGACTTCTCCTTCACTGTTTTTTCCAAGCAATAAAGGAACAGCATTTTTAGCAAAGAAGATAACATCAGGCGCTTTTTTGGTAATGAGTAAAATGGCATAAGCACCATGCAAAGAGGCAATGGTTTTTTCAAATGCTTTAAAACAATCGCCCAGTTCTTTGACATTTTTTTCAAAAAGATGCACCGCTACTTCGGTATCGGTTTGGCTTAAAAATTTTGTGCCATCTTTGAGGAGTTCATCTTTAATCTCTTTGTAATTTTCAATAATGCCGTTGTGAATAATGTATGAAAATTCACCCCAATGTGGATGTGCATTGGCTTCTGTGGGTTTACCGTGTGTTGCCCATCTGGTATGCCCAATGCCCACACCAAAGCCTGATGAGCTGAAATTTTCTACTTTATGCTGTAAGTTTGAGAGTTTGCCCGTGGCTTTAAAGGAGGTAATGTCTCCTTCTTTTAAGACAGCAATACCTGCTGAATCATACCCTCTATATTCAAGTTCTTTTAGTCCATTAATTAAAAAATTGCATTTTTCTTTGGTGCCAATATATCCGACAATTCCACACATACTTACTGCCTTCTTAGTAAAAATAATTTAAAATGTTTTGTTCATTGTCGCATAAGCGCGCTGTTTTTTCAATTAAAAGTAAGTTACGGGTTCGGTTTTTAATGGTCTGAATCTTCGCCATGGCAATATCAATGCCATGTTCATCGAAAATGCTCATCATGTATGCCATTAACCCTTGTTGATTTTTGGTTTTAAGATGCATGAGGGCATACGATTTGGAGTGTTCAAAATTGATGCTAATTTCGCCTTTTAAAATCGTGGGTTTTTTAAGCGTTGTTTTTTTGCTCATATCAAAGGAGTTTTTCCAAAAGTTCGGTAATGTAAGCAATGTCACTCTCTTCAACTTTCTCGTTAAACTCAATTTGAAAATATTTTTTGCCATCAAAAAGTTTATAAATATCCATTTGAACAAGGTCTAAATAGGAGAGTTTACCTAAGAGATAACCAATGTTAAATTCAAGCCCTCGAATGACTTGAATGCTGAGATGATCATCGTTATGAATGGTGTAATGAAACAAATTGTGGGGCGTTTCATCCGCTTCTTTTGCAATGGAGACAATTTCGTTGGGTTTGAGCTTTAAAAAGAAAAAATTGGAAGGGATGGAAAGAATACGCTTTTGTAAGGATTTTGG
>JAJOKG010000049.1 GCA_021206415.1 Sulfurospirillum sp.
GAAGCGATGAATAGCGTAGATATAGGCATTATGAAATCAATCAAAAATTTTTACCCAAAATAGAGATTAAAAAACGCTCTCCTGCAACCCCTCCTCTCCCTCTAACTCTTTTTTTCATTTTTTTAAAATATTGCTAAATAGAATATAACTAAGGAACAACAATGAAGAACAATAAAATTATTATTTTTGATACCACGTTGCGTGATGGAGAACAAAGCCCTGGTGCTTCGATGAATACAGAAGAAAAAATTCAAATCGCTTTGCAACTTCAAAAATTAGGGGTTGATGTGATAGAAGCGGGTTTTGCTGCGGCCAGTCCTGGTGATTTTGATGCGATTTCACGTATTGCTGAAGCGGTTACAAAAAGTCGTATTTGTTCATTGGCTCGGGCATTGGAAAAAGATATCAAAGCAGCAGGTGAAGCAGTTTCTAAAGCAAAAATGAATCGTATCCATACGTTTATTGCAACCAGTCCTATTCACATGGAATACAAACTTAAAATGACACCCGATCAAGTGATTAAAAAAAGCGGTTGAGGCTGTTCAGTATGCTAAAACCTTTTGTAATGATGTTGAGTTTAGTTGTGAAGATGCTGGGCGTAGTGAAGTGAGTTTTATGAAAGAAGTTTTAGATGCGGTCATCAACGCAGGAGCTACTACGCTTAATATCCCAGATACTGTAGGCTATCGTTTGCCAACGGAAATGGGGGCTATTATTAAATCTTTGCATGATTTTGTGGGAGATAGAGCGATTATTTCGGTACACAATCATAATGATTTAGGCTTAGCCGTTGCTAACTCTTTAGCGTGTATTGAAAATGGCGCACGTCAGGTGGAGTGTACCATTAATGGTTTGGGTGAGAGAGCTGGGAATGCGGCGTTAGAGGAAATCGTCATGGCGCTTCGTACACGTAAAGATCATTTTAGTGGTTATGAGACTAATATCAATATCAAAGAGATTTACCCAACCAGCAAATTGGTCTCATCCATCACAGGTATTGAGCCTCAGCCTAATAAAGCAATTGTAGGGAAAAATGCTTTCTCTCATGAGAGTGGTATTCATCAAGATGGTGTTTTAAAACACACGCAAACCTATGAAATTATGAGTGCGAAAGACATCGGCTTAGATAAGAATTCTATTGTTCTTGGAAAACATTCAGGTCGTCATGCCTTTAAAGATAAATTGAGTAGTTTGGGATATGAACTAAAAGATGAAGAGGTTAATGAAGCGTTTGAGCGATTTAAAATTTTAGCGGATCAGAAAAAAGAGATTTTTGATGACGATTTGCGTGCGCTGGTTGCAGATGAAATTACAAAAATTCCTCAAGTATTTGATTTGGTTCGTTTACAGCTTTCAGATTGCTCTCCTGGAGGACTCCCAAGTGCAGCAGTGACAATTAGCCATGAAGGAAAAGAAATTACTGATGCTGCTATTGGAAATGGAACGATGGATGCTATCTTTAAAGTGATTGACCGTGTTTGCGGTGTGAGTGGTGAACTCAAAGATTATAAAGTGGATGCGGTTTCTCAAGGTAAAGATGCTATGGCGAGGGTATTGGTTAAGGTTGTTTTTGATGAGAGTAAACCAGCAATTATGGGGCATGGCTTAAGTGTGGATACGATGTTAGCAACTGCTAAAGCATATATTGGAGCATTGAACAGTTATATGTCAATGAAAGAGAGTTTGCGAACGATTCATCACACAAGCAAAGAGGGAATCTAGGTATTTTTCTTTTTACATGTAAAGATGAAAATCTTTACATGTAAAGCTATTTAACGATGTTAAAACTAAAGTAGCGTGAACTAAAACCACTATTTCCAATACTTCGATATTGAACACTTGCGGCTTCAAAATTTCCAATTTCTTGATATAACAAACCTAGAGCATAGCGACTCTCTGGATTGGTAGGATCTGTTAATTTAGAGAGTTCGAGTAAAGCAATCGCATTTTCACTATGCCCTGCGCCAATAGCCGCAACAGAAGCTAGAAAAATGGTATGGGTATCTTTTTTCTTATAATCATCAATCAGTTTATTGTAAAGAGTAAATGCTTCTTCAAAATGATTAGTATAAATTTCCATAAAAGCAACTGTTTGCATAATAGAAGGAATATCCTCGAGTTCTTCCTCCATTTTGGCTTTTACGCTATCACGTTTTTGGTGGAGTAGTCCTCCAATTTGCAATAATTTTATATATTGTTCTTTCACAATTT
The DNA here is from genome assembly GCA_021206415.1 of Sulfurospirillum sp. GTDB lineage: Bacteria > Campylobacterota > Campylobacteria > Campylobacterales > Sulfurospirillaceae > Sulfurospirillum. The sequence goes on from JAJOKG010000049.1 coordinate 2,212, forward strand.
TAGGGCCATAATAAAATGCATCATAATCAAGAGGGAGCTTGTTAAACTCCATCTGAACAGCTTTAGCGTAATTTTTAACATTTTGTTTTTGATGCTTAACATTGAAAGCAATGATGTTTGCCATAATATCTTTGGGTAAAAGTGCTTGAAGTTTTTGTGAATTTTGCCTGTAACTGCGTTCATTACTTAATTTTTGTGAAGCGAATAATATTTAAAATAAGACTCAAGGGATTATCATCTTTTTCCATTTCTAGCCATCGTGTAAGTGAAAAATGGTTTCCATCGCTTAGATAAATGAGGATATATAAAGATTTTCTTTTCCAAACTTTGATTGTGAGAAAGACTCTCTTTAACATCTTCTGAAAGTTTGGTGACATCTTTGCCAATAAGATTTCCACTCATGATAGCAAAAACACCTGCTAGATAGTTATTGTGTCAAGATGGTAACTTTTTGAGAAATTTTTATAGGCATTAGCATAATCACCTATTTGTGCATTTGTCAGTGCTAGATTGTAATGTAAAATAGAGTGATTTTTATATTCTTCAACCATTTGTGAAAAAATATCATTGGCTTCATAAACATGAAAACTGAGAGCTTTTTTAATACCTTTACTAATGGCAATATTGACTTTAGAAATAGTAGAACTTGCTTTTAAATAGGAAAGTGCTGGACCTATTTCATCGATAAAAATATTCATACTTCCTTTTCGAATATAATCAATCGTCTGTTTGGCATCAAATACCTTATAAGGGGCATAGTAAAAGAGAAGATTATAGATATTTTCATTGTTAAAGAAAAGTTCCTTTTCAAATTCAGCTTGTGCTGTTTGAACATCAAAGAGTGAAGGTTTTAAAATAGTATGCATTTTGTAAATGGCTTTTGCATCAGGCGTGTTGATTTTATAGACCTCATTGATAAGTGAAGCGGTGTTTTTCAGGTTTCCAAGCTTGTTTTCAACCATTGAAAGGGCTATTTTTATTTGAGAATTTTCAGGATTATTTTGTAAGGATTTAAGTAAATGAGATTTTGCGGTTTGATAATTACCTGTTTTGGCATATAAAAGCCCTAGTGTAAAATAGTCACTCTCTTGTTTGACGCTTTCAAGCGTTGAGAGTGATAGTGTATTGTGGTTTAAGGAGGCCAAGATTTTAGAAGCCAAATAGGTTTGATCTTCTTTATAAAACTCCATATCAGGATGGCGAATAGCACTAAGAGCTTCATGGTAAAAATTTTTATAATAATGTACCAATCCCACATAATATGAATATAAAGGAGCATTGCTCTCTTCTGGTAGATACGCAAATGCTAGGTCAATATAGTATGCAAACAGTTTGTCATCTTTAAGTTCTAAAGCACACACTGCCGCATTAATAGCACTGATACACCGATGTTCTTTATTTTGAATCGCTTTTTTAAATGCTTCAAGTGCTTCTGGAAAATTTTGTTCTTTTAATTTGGCCACACCGATGTTATAAAATGAGATAGCTTCATTAAACGTGGCTATTTTTTCATAGATTTTAAGTGCTTCATCTTTATTTCCTTGCTCATAAAGTAAGTGAGCTTTTTTAATCAAACTATCTAATTTTGATGGAGAAAATTGTTCTTTAATGTAAGGTTTTTCTTCTTCTTTTTCGATAACGGTAGGTGTTATGGGCGTCTCTTTTTTTGAATTTAAAATAAGACGAAGAGCTACAACAATACCTAAAAGAAGAATAACACCCGCAATGAGTAAAATAAGTAACTTCTTTTTAGATTTTTGTTGTATGAACTCTTGATTGAGGGGAAGAACTTCAGAAGCGGTTATTTCATCTGTGCGTTCTTCTTCAATAGGTGCAAAACTCTCTTCTGTATCATTAGAAGAGGCATCCGCTTCAAGAATAATAACTTCTTCTTCTGCCATTTTACATGTACTTTTTCAAGACTTCAGGAATGGCAACACTGCCATCTTCTTGTTGGTAATTTTCCATAATGGCGATGAGTGTGCGACCCACGGCTAAGGAAGAGCCATTGAGTGTGTGTACTAAACGGTTTTTACCCTCATCTTTAAAGCGAATTTTGGCACGTCTGGCTTGAAAGTCGAAGGTATTGGAGACAGAGCTAATTTCACGGTAACGGTTTTGTCCTGGAAGCCAAACTTCAAGATCGACGGTTTTGGCGGCACTAAAGCCCAAATCTCCACCACAAAGCATCAAGTGACGGTGCGGGAGACCTAAGGAGCTGAGTAAATCAGAAGCACATGAAAGCATCTCTTCAAAAACAGCTTCGCTCTGTTCTGGTGTAGTAATTGAAACCAACTCTACTTTATCAAACTGGTGCTGGCGAATCATACCTCTTGTATCTTTTCCCGCACTGCCTGCTTCTTTTCGAAAACATGCAGAATAGGCAGTCATTTTAAGAGGGAGTTCTTCTTTGCTTAGAATTTCATCTCTAAAAAGATTGGTGACAGGCACTTCAGCAGTAGGAATCAAAAAGAGCTCTTCGCCATCAATTTTAAAGAGGTCATCTTCAAATTTAGGGAGTTGTCCTGTTCCCATCAGCGTTTCACGGTTGACAATGTAAGGAACAGCAACCTCATGAAAACCACGGCTTCGGTTAAAGTCAAGCATATAGTTAATGAGTGCTCGCTCTAATCTGGCAGCGTCATTTTTTAAAACACTAAAACGGCTTTTGGCAAGTTTTACACCCCGTTCAAAATCAATCCAGTTTTGTTTAATGTCGATATCCCAATGCTCTTTGGGAGTAAAGGAAAACGTTTTAGGTTCAAGCACACGTTTAAGTTCCACGTTGTCATTTTCATCTTCACCTTCAGGAACAAAAGAAGAGGGCATATTCGGAATAATGGTCGCTAGTGCTTCAAGCTTCTCTTCTAAGGCACGAACCACCTCCGTTTTCTCAGCGATTTTTTCTTTGTTTAAAGAAAGCTCTGCTTTAAGCGCTCCCACATCTTTGCCTTCTTTGGCATAAACCCCAAAGAGTTTGCTTTTAGCATTTTGTTCCGCTTGGAGTGGCTCTAAAACAAGACGTGCACTTTTAAGTTCCAATGAAATAGCACGAAGTTCTTCCAAAAGGCTCTCATCTACTTTTTTCTTTCTGAGCGCTGTGGCAACAGTATCAAAATCATTTTGAATCAGTTTAATATCTAGCATACGTTTCCTTAACGGTAAATTCCAACAAGATTACGAATCATATCCATTTTTGCAGAAGCAATGTGACGTGCTTTAGCGGCACCTTCATCAAGAATGGCGATGACTTCCTCTTTATGCGCTACATAGTAGGCTCTTTTTTCACGTGCCTCTGCAAAATAGTCCCAAATCAGACTATTAAGATACGCTTTAAAATGCCCATATCCTTCACCACCTTTGGCATAGCGAGCTTTGAGTGCTTCTACTTCGTCATTTTCTAAAAAGAGTTTAGCCAGAGCGTACACGTTACATGTAAAAGGATTTTTAGGCTCTTCCATCGGCGTTGAGTCGGTTACAATACGAGAAGTTGCTTTTTTAAGCTCTTTGTCGGTGCAGAAAATATCAATGGTATTGCCATAACTTTTACTCATTTTTGCTCCATCAAGTCCAGGGACAGTGGCGACGTTTTCATCGACTTTAAATTCGGGTACTTTAAAAATATCACCAAAATCGTTATTAAATTTAATGGCGATGTCACGGGTAATTTCAACGTGTTGGATTTGGTCTTTTCCCACAGGAATCACTTCTGAGTCATAGAGCAAAATATCCGCAGCCATTAAAACAGGATAGGAAAATAAAGAGTGGTTGGCAGCAATGCCTTTGGCGACTTTGTCTTTGTAGCTATGGGCTCTCTCTAAAAGTCCCATCGGCGTATAGCCTGAGAGTATCCAGTAGAGTTCTAGTACTTCTTTGACATCAGATTGTGCCCAAAAGGTGACCTTGGTGTGATCAATGCCTAAAGAAAGAAAATTAATCGCCGCATCAAGCGTATTATGCTTAAGTGCCTCGCCATCTTTTAAAGAGGTGAGGGCGTGGTAATTAGCGATGAAGATAAATAAATCACTTTTTTCTTGAAGGTCAATCATCTGTTTAATCGCACCAAAATAGTTTCCTATATGTAGTGCACCTGAGGGTTGAATTCCTGTTAATACTCTCATAAATCTATCCTACTCTTTCTCTTTTTTCTCTTTTAAATTGAGTAACATAATTAAATCCCGTACGATATCATTCACACTGCGTTCTTCTACATCGATGATGATATCGGCTTTGGATTCATATAAAGAAGAACGTTCATTAAATAAAGCTCTTGCTTTAGCTTCGTTGGTAAGCAAAGGACGTTTTGCAAGTTTTAAGTTAGCATTTTCATGTTCTTTTAAACGTTTTAAAATACCATCAAAAGAGGAACGCAGGTAAACAATTGTACCCATACGATCTAGATTATCGACTTTAAAAAAACCACCACCTGTCGAGATAATGGCATTTTTGACATTTTTTTCTAACCACTTAGCCGTTTTTTTCTCTAATTTACGGAAGTAAGCTTCGCCATCTGTTTCAAAGATGGCTTTGATTTTTCGATTTTCCATACTTTCGATTAAATCATCTGTATCTAAACCAAAACATTTGGTTTTTTTAATGAGTGCTCGTGCAATGGTTCCTTTGCCAACACCCATAAAACCGATAAAAACGATATTTTTATTCTTAAGATTCTTCACCGCTATTTTCCTGTTCATTGTCCCTCTCCCCTTTAGCACGAGGATAGAGCAAAATCGGTGAGCCTTCTAAATTAAAGACGTCACGTAACTTGTTGGCAAGGTAGCGTTTGTAACTAAAATGTAAGGAGCGTGGTTTATTCATGACAAGCGCAATACGTGGTGGCTTTGTTTGGTACTGGGTTGCAAAGTAGATTTTAACAACTTTAGAGTGGTCGCTTGGAATTTGATGTCGGATGGTCGCTTCACGAATCACTTCATTGAGTTGTCTGGTTGGAATGTGTTGAGAGTAGTTTTCATACACACTTAAAATCATATCTTTAATTTTAGAAACCCGCTGTTTGCTTTTGGCTGAGACGGTAATCAGTGGCGCATAGGAGAGAAATTTAAATCGGTGGCGTACCTCTGCGGTGACTTTTTCAAAGTCATCCATCGCTTCATCCCATTTGTTTAAAACGATAATACACGCAAGATTGTTCTCTTCCACTAGCCCTGCGATACGCTCATCGAGTTCCAAAAAGGGTTCACTCGCATCTAAGACAAGCAGAGCAATGTTCGCACGCTCTAGCATCTCTTTGGTACGCATGAGCGCAAACTTTTCAATGCCTTCGATTTTTCCACGTCTTCGAAGTCCAGCAGTATCGACAAAGTTAATGACTTTTTCGTTGTACTCAATGCTCTCATCCACAGGGTCAATGGTTGTTCCAGCCACATTACTCACAACCGCACGCTGTTTGCCGACAAGAGCGTTAAGTAGGGAGCTTTTACCGACATTGACACGCCCAATAATGGCAACGTTGATTTGGTTGCTTTCGGGTTCTTTAGGAGTATCTTCAAGAATGGCTTCTTTCTCTTCTTCAAAAGATTCTTCTTCCCATTCGTCATCAAGTGCTTCTTCATCACTTTCTAAGACGGTATTTGCTCCCTCTGGGGTAGGCAAAAAGTTACCAATCCACTCTAGCAGTGCACTGACACCTCGGTTATGTGAAACAGAAATAGGAAACACATTTTCTGCACCAAATTCGTCAAATTCCCATGCCTTTTCCATTTCTTTGTCATTGTCAATTTTATTGATAATCAATGCGATGGGTTTACCAAGTCCTTGTAGTGCATAGAAGATTTTTTTTTTCTTCTTCGCTAGGAAGGAGTTTTCCATCAACAACCATGAGAATGACATCGGCTTTTTTTAGACGCTTCCATTGACATGTTATGCACATTTTGGAAAAGTTCGGAAGAACGATCAAGTCCTCCCGTATCTAAAATAAGGCAGGGTTTTTCAGTGATATAGACTTGATGCGTTTTAATATCACGTGTTGTACCACTAAAATCAGAAGTGATGGCAATGCGTTGTTTTGCGATGCGATTAAAAAGGGAACTTTTACCCACATTGGGTAGCCCAATAATTGCTATTTTTTTCATACTAACCTTTGTTCCATAATTGACTCTATTATAGCTTCTCTTTTCTGTTATTTTGGTAAACTCTCGACGTAGAGTGATTGAGAAGGGAAAGCAAATTGTGCGCCATTGCGAGCTACAATTTCCATAATTTTAAAATTGATATCTTCTCTTACATGTAAATATTTATCAGTGACGATAGTATTCGTAAAAAAGTTAAGTAAAATACTTAAAGCACTGGCTTCAAATTCATCGAAATTAACCACAATGATTTCAGGATGAACTTCAGGATGCGCTTGAAGCATCTCTTTAATCTCTTTGATGATAGCTTTGATTTGCTCAACATTGGTATTATAAGTGAGTCCAATACGGGTGCGAATGCGTCGTTTTCCCATACGTGACCAGTTGGTGATCGTTGTATTGGCCATTTCAGAGTTTGGAACGCTCACTAAGGCTTGTGCATGGTTTCGAATTTTGGTGGAACGAATACCAATCTCTTCAATGGTTCCTTCTACGCCACTCATTTCAATCCAGTCACCCACTTGAAAAGGTCTGTCACTAAAAATAACCAAAGAGCCAAAAAGATTGGCAACGGTATCTTTTGCAGCTAAAGCAAAAGCTAAACCACCCAAACCTAAAGAAGCAACAAATGCGCTGACATTAATGCCCCATTCTTGTAAAATTGCCATCAATCCCAAGGCAATAATTAAAACACGCAATGCTTTGATGATAAAGTTTTGAATGCCATTATTTACCTCTTTCCCTAGTTTTGAAGAGAAAAAATTGAATAGGTATGAAAAACGATCAACCAAGCGGTATAAAATCCAAAAAAATTAAAAAAAGTAACAAAAGTTTTTAAACAGAGATCAAACAAAACGTTGAAGAACTGGATATGGCAACCATGAACTTGCTCCATATGCTCCAAGAAAAATAATGGATGTTTGCAGTGGAACTTCAAGAACACGAATCAGTTTATCGTCCCAGAGTGTTTGGCTACGACGCGCTATGATGGTGAAGGGTTTTAATAAAATTTTAGTGATAGATGCTCGAAACCATAACATCGTGAAAAAAAAGATAATTGAAAGCGTAATGTGTGTAATGGGAAGCCCTAAAAGGGTGTAATCTAAAAAGGATTGCAGCTGCATTCTTTCTCCTATAAAGCAATAAAATAGTATCAACCAATTTTAACACAGAATAGATTAAGATTACGTATTTAACGCAGATTGGAGTTGGTGTGATAGCATTTATTGGTCGGATAAATAAGGGTGTCTTATTTATGCTGATCTCTTCATTTAGTTTTGCCTTTGATGGGGCTTTTGCAAAAGTGCTGAGTCAAGGAATGGATTCGGTTGAGGTTGTTTTTTTTTCGTAATGGTATTACCATGTGCATTGTCGCGTTAAGCATTTTCAAATTACCGCTGAAGCAGGTGGGTGGAAAACCATGGTTACTGCTCTTTCGTGCCTTAATTGGTTTTGCTTCGATGTTGGTTTTTTTCTACAATATTGCTCATATTCCTTTAGCCGATGCTATTACATTCTCACGCACGGCTCCTATTTTTACAGCGATTTTGGCATTTTTCTTTTTGAAAGAAAAAATGGGATGGAAAGCGTGGATGGCTGTTTTTGTAGGATTTTTAGGCATTGTTTTTGTCATGAAACCTAGCGGATTTATGCTTTCAAAAACCGATTTATTTGGTCTTTTTAGTGGTTTGGGGGCGGCTTTGGCGTATACGAGTGTGAGAGAGTTAAACAAGGTGTACGATACACGAGTGATTGTTTTAGCGTTTGTCTCCACAGGAACGATTTTCCCTGCTCTTTTTATGCTCATTAGCGAAGTGTTTCATGCGCCGATGTTTGATTTTATGATGGGTCATTTTATCATGCCAAAAGGCATAGAGTGGCTCTATATTTTTCTAATGGGACTCTCAGGTGCCATTGGGCAGGTGTATATGACCAAAGCGTTTGCTACAACCCGTGCGGGTGTTGTGGGCGCGGCTGGGTATTCGATTATCTTTTTTTCATTACTTATTGGAATTGTTTTAGGAGACCCGTTGCCTGATTTTGTTGGACTATTTGGTATACTCCTCGTTATTTTAAGTGGAATAATTGTAGCAAAGGAAAAAGAATGATTTTAATTGCAGGACCGTGTGTTATTGAAAGCAGAGAGAACCTTTTACGGGTTGCTGAAAAATTAGTGAATTACCATGAAGATGAAAGTATAGATTTTTTATTTTAAAAGCAGTTTTGATAAAGCCAATCGCACCAGCATCGACAGTTTCAGAGGACCTGGAATGGATGAAGGTTTGAAACTTTTAGATGAGGTTAGAAGAACGTTTGGTTTTAAACTCTTAACCGACATTCATGACTACACGCAAGCCAAACCTGTTGCAGAGGTGGTGGATGTGCTTCAAATTCCAGCCTTTTTATGTCGTCAAACCGACCTTTTGGTTGCAGCTGCGAAGACCAAGTGTGTGGTCAATGTCAAAAAAGGGCAGTTTTTAAATCCTGCGGATATGCGCTATTCGGTGAAAAAAATCTTAGAGACCAGAGGGGTGCAAGAGGAGGGTTACGAAGCGGCAAAGGGTGCAGGTGTGTGGCTGACCGAGCGAGGTAGTACCTTTGGATACGGTAACTTGGTGGTTGATATGCGTAGTTTTGGCATTATGAGAGAGTTTGCGCCTGTTATTTTTGATGCGACCCATTCGGTGCAGATGCCTGGTACTGAGGGTGGAAAAAGTGGTGGAAAACGTGAGTTTGTACGTCCTCTTTCACGTGCGGCTGCTGCGGTAGGTGTGGATGGCTTTTTCTTTGAGACGCATTTTAATCCATGCGAGGCGTTGTGTGATGGGCCTAATATGCTCTATTTAGAGGATTTGGACGTAGCTATAAAAGATATTCAAGCGATTCAAAACGCCTTAAAGGCATAACATGCAACTCATTCCTACACGCAATCTTCTTCTCAATCAAGGAAGTGTTGAAGAAAAAAAGAGCAGAGATTAGGGACTATTTTTTAAAAACATACTCGCTTTATGAGAAGCTTTTTGAACTCTTAAAAGATGAACAGAGCTATTATCTCACGGCGGATCCTCTGCGTCATCCTTTGGTCTTTTATTTTGGGCATACGGCGAGTTTTTTTATCAATAAACTCGTCCTTGCTAAGTTAATAGATAAGCGTATTAACCCAGTTTACGAGTCTATTTTTGCCATTGGTGTGGATGAAATGAGTTGGGATGATTTGAACCAATCGCACTACAAATGGCCACGCATTGAAGAGGTGCGTCTTTATCGTGAAGCCGTTAAGGCTAAGGTGTTAGAGCTGATTGATACGATGCCTCTTTCTATGCCCATTTCGTGGGAGAGCCCGTTTTGGGCGATTATGATGGGTATTGAGCATGAGCGGATTCATCTTGAGACCTCTTCGGTATTGATTCGTCAATTGCCGTTAGAGCATGTGGTGCCAAACGACTTTTGGAAAGTTTGCCCGTTTGATACGCCTGTGGTGGAAAATTCACTTTTACATGTAAAAGGTACAACGCTTCGTTTGGAGAAAAAACGAGACGATGCGCTTTATGGTTGGGACAACGAATACGGGTTACATGTAAAAGAAGTCAAGGACTTTAAAGCTTCTAAATATCTGGTTTCAAACGCTGAGTTTTTAGGCTTTATAGAAGAGGCGGTTATGAAGATGAGCGTTTTTGGAATGAAGAGGGTTGGAAGTGGAAAACGTACAAAAATGCCACGATGCCTCTGTTTTGGCGTAAAGATGAGGAAGGGTATGCGCTTCGCTTAATGGCAGAAGAAATTGCGATGCCATGGAGTTGGCCTGTGGAGATTAACTACCTTGAGGCTAAGGCATTTTGTAACTGGAAAAGCCAGAAAGAGGGAAAATCCATTCGTCTTCCAAGTGAGGAAGAGTGGTATGTTTTAAGAGATTTACATGTAAAGGTTGATGAGCCCTTTTGGGACAAGGCGCCTGCTAATATCAACGTAGAGTATTTTGCTTCTTCTGTACCTGTGGATACCTTTGTTTTTGGCGATTTTTACGATGTCATCGGCAATGTGTGGCAGTGGAGTGAAACGCCGATTAATGGATTTGATGGTTTCCAAGTTCATCCACTTTACGATGATTTTTCCGTTCCAACGTTTGATGACAGACATAACCTTATAAAAGGCGGTTCATGGATTAGCACGGGCAATGAGATTATTCGCTCTTCTCGTTACGCATTTCGTCGTCATTTTTACCAACATGCGGGTTTTCGCTACGTTGAATCAAATGAGCCAGTGGAAGTCTCTTCGGTTTTTTATGAGATGGACTTTGAACTCTCTCGAATCTGTGAAGCGCACTTTGGGAAAAAAGAGAACAATTATTACGAAGAGATAGCCCATTTTTGCACCACATTAGGCGAGGCAAAAGCCAAAGCACTTGAGATTGGGTGCGGTGCAGGACGTGGAACCTTTGCCCTTGCACGTCATTTTGAAATGGTACATGGCATTGAGTTTACCGCACGTGTGGTCAGACTCGCCACCAACTTTAAAGAGAGCGGAAAGCTCAAATATGCTCTTAAAGAAGAGGGCGAACTTGCGACATTTGTTGAGAGAAATCTCAGTGATTTTGAGATTGACCCAAGCATTCAAAAAGTGGAATTTTGGCAAGCAGACCCGCATAATATGAAGCCTTATTTTGATGGATATGACCTTATTTTAGTTAACGATACTCTTGATACTTTATATGATCCCGCACTCTTTTTAGAGAAGATTAAAGAGCGCTTACATGCTGGGGGATTTTTGGTCATTGCGAGCAGTTATGATTGGAACGAAAGCAAAACACCTCGGGAGAAATGGCTGGGTGGCTTTAAGAAAAATGGCGAAAAACATACAACGTTTGATGCCCTAAATGAGCATCTTTCGCCCTTTTTTGATTTACATGTAAAGCCGTTGCAGTTCTTTTTACATGTAAAAGAGAGTGCGCGAATACTTCGTATGAAATCTTTACATGTAAGCGTATGGAAAAAGCGATAAAAGATTCTCTAACAAAAAATAGTGTATCATTAAACAACATTTGATAGAAGGATAATTATGAATATTATTGAAGGAAAACTCTCCCTTAGTGGCAATGAGAAAGTGGCGGTTATTAACAGTAGATTTAACCATATTATTACGGATCGTTTGGTTGAAGGTGCGAAAGATGCGTTTATTCGTCACGGTGGAGATGAAAAAAAATTTAGACCTTATTTTAGTTCCTGGTGCGTATGAAATTCCTTTGGCACTCGATAAAGTGCTTAGCAGTGGTAAATACGATGCGGTGTGTTGTGTCGGTGCGATCATTCGTGGCAGTACGCCTCATTTTGATTATGTTGCGGCTGAGGCAACTAAAGGCGTGGCAAATACAGCACTTAAATACCAAAAACCTGTGACGTATGGTGTTTTAACAACGGATAGCATCGAGCAAGCCATTGAGCGTGCGGGAAGCAAAGCAGGCAATAAAGGGTTTGAAGCCATGACAGGTTTAATTGAACTTATTAGCCTTTATAAAAATCTGTAAGGAAACGCATTGGCAACACGACATCAAGCACGAGAAAGTATTATTACGCTTTTATATGCAGAAGATATAGGCAATGCGGGAATTGATAAGTTTATTGATGAACTTTTTGAAGAAAAAAAGATTCGTAACCAGCAAAAGAAGTTTGCGTTAGGACTGTATCACGGTGTTAAAGAGCATTTAAATACGATTGATGAAGCGATCAATCTTCATCTTAAAGAGTGGAATTTAAGTGAAATTGGAATGCTAGAACGCGCGATTTTACGACTGGGTGGATATGAGATTTTGTACTCAGAGCTTGATAATGCTGTTGTGATTAATGAGGCGATTGAGCTTGCTAAAAAACTGTGTAATGAGACCAGCCCTAAATTTATTAATGGTGTGTTAGATGCTATTTGTAAAGAGGGAGAGAGTAAATAATGAAGCTTTGCGTTGCTCTTGATTTGCCAAGTAAAGAAGAAAATTTAAGCCTTATTCGCAAGATTAAAAGTGAAAATGTTTGGCTTAAAGTAGGACTTCGCTCATTTATTCGTGATGGTGAATTACTCTTACATGAAATCAAATCAATCAATTCATCTTTTAAAATTTTTCTTGATTTAAAAATACATGACATCCCTAATACAATGGCAGATGCTGCAGAATCAATTGCGGGGCTGGGAGTAGACATGTTTAATGTTCATGCTTCCAGCGGTGTTAAAGCGATGAAAACGGTGATGGATCGTGTGAATACGTTGCCCCAATCTCCGATTGTTTTAGCCGTTACAGCACTTACGAGTTTTGATAATGCTTCTTTTGAGGCAATTTATCATACCTCTATTGCAGAAAAAGCGATGGAGTTTGCCAAAGATGCTCATTGTGCAGGTATTCATGGTGTGGTCTGTTCTGTTTTTGAGAGTCGTGCTATTAAAGCCTGTACTTCAGAAGATTTTTTAACGTTAACACCGGGCATTAGACCATTTGGGGAAGTCCATGATGATCAAGAACGTGTGGCAGATCTTGCGATGGCAAAAGCTGAACTTTCTGATTTTATTGTGGTAGGGCGCCCGATTTATCATAGTGACGACCCACTTGGGGTTGTTCGAAAAATTGTTGAAAATATTTAGACACTAAGAGGGAAGAATGTTTCAGAAGATATTGTTGAGTATCGTGTTGTTTTTTGCTTTTAGTATTGTTGCTTTTTTTCTCTTAATTAAGGTCATTGATTTTAATGAATATAAACCACGTCTCCAAAAAATGATTAAAGAGAGCACAGGGTATGAGTTAATGATTAAAGGTGACATTACCCTTTCATTATCTCCTGTTGGTATCAGCGTTTTTGACATTGAAGTCATGAATCCTCACGATAAAGAAGCAGGTTCATTTGCAAAACTTAAAAGTTTTGATGTTGCTTTGGAAATTGCACCTTTGCTTCAAAAAGAGATTAAAATTCGACATATCACGGTTGAAGCTCTTACTTTACTTATAGAGAAAATGAATAATGATCATTATAATTTTGAGTTGCCAGTAAGTAAAACCATTGATGCAAAAAAGATTGTTGAACAAAATAGTAGTATAGAAAAAGAGATGGCTTTTCCACTGGTTAATGTCAAGAAAATAAAGTTTGTAAATGCGAATATTATCTATTCTGAAAATAATCAAAGTGAAAAGTTTCTTCTTGAAAATATGAACCTGAGTATGAATGATATTCGTTATGATGCGTCTAAACATCGACTTCAAGGTCTCTCTTTTCTTGCTGAAACGACTGTTGATAAAATGCAATATGGAACCTATGTCATAAGCGATATTGGTATGTTTGTAGAAATGAAAGACGCTGTTATCAGTAGTGATAATGTTTCTTACACGCTTTTTTCAACGCCATCGCAAGGAAGTGTTAAAATTGATTTGAGCGGAAAACAACCAAAAATATCACTTAAAAGTAAAATAGAAGGTTTAAAATTAGCACATCTTTCCAAAGAAATTTGGAAGAAAGAGTTAGTTGAAGGTAAAGCAAGTGGTGATGTAAAACTCTCATTTTTTCTAGGGGATGCTTTAACCTTTAAAAGTACCATCAATGGATTCATCCAACTTTACGGTGAGAATGTGCTTCTTAAAGAGTATGATATAGACAAATTAGCAACAGCATTAGATCCTTCCAAAGGTTTAAAAACAATTCTTTTAACTCCTTTTGAGAGTACAAAAGGCTCTCAAACTTTATTGAAAGAGATTAATACAAAAGTAGATATAGGATATTCTGAAATTCAATTCAGTGATGTTGCTTTAAGTACGTCTAAAAGCAGGCTCGCCTGTAAAGGAACACTCAATATTGTTGAAGAAAAGTTGAAAGATGTCAGAATCGCTCTTTTAGATTCGAAGGGATGCGCAATTACAGAGCAAGGAATTACGGGGACATTGTCTAAGCCTTCTCTAAAAATGGATGAAGCTACTGTTGAAACTTTGAGCAATGTAGCATTTTTATTGTTGAGTAAGTCAAAATCATCTCAGAAAATAATCCATCGGTACGTGATGAAAACTGTACTATCTTTTATGAAGGTATTGTTAAGCATCCTGAAAATAAAACAAATTAGGAATAGCTTTTGCTTTTTTAGATGAAATATTGATCTAAAAAGGAGTACCCCATGCATTTTATAGAAGGTGTTAAGCTCGTTGTTATGCTTAAAGATAAGATTGAAGAGGCGAAAAAAAACAGATCAAGAGAGTGTTGCAAAACTTCAAAAATTGCTTGATAAGCTTCTCAAATCACAAGATCCTCTTTGTATTTAAACAAATAAACGGCTTAGGAGAACTTTCTTAAGCCGTTTATTATCTACTTTTGCTATACTTGCACTCTACTTTTTACGTGGACAGATGGGTGAGTGGCTGAAACCACACCCCTGCTAAGGGTGCGTCGGGGTGACCTGACCGAGGGTTCAAATCCCTCTCTGTCCGCCAGAACTTCACCAAACCCCCATAAATACGCAATTTCAAGCAAATTACACCTCTATTAATTACAAGTGTCCAACAAGATACAAGATATCTTTATAAAAGAAATAATATTTAACCCAAACTGCTAGTTGTAAATATGGTTTGAAAGTTGCTTTAGACTCCATAAAAAGCCGTGGGAGGCGAGATTATGGAGCGAGATATTATAACAGTTTATTGTTTAATTGATGAGTATTTGAAGGT
>JAJOKG010000154.1 GCA_021206415.1 Sulfurospirillum sp.
ACACGTTATTAATATTCACCAAAGTGACTTGACTCAAATGATTGGTGAAGAGATTCCTAAAAGTCGTATTATAAAAATTTTGAAACATTTGGGTTTTAGCGTAAATTTTGCGTTTGAACAAGATGTTATGAATGTGAAAATTCCTCAATTCCGTCCTGATGTTCAAAACATTCAAGACATTTGTGAAGAGATTGTGCGTATTGTAGGCATTGATAATATCACTTCACAGCCTTTTGTATTTGCTGAAAAACTTAAGATTAATCAGCCATATTTTAATTTTAAAAAAAGACAAATGTATCGTCATCGTGCTGTTGCCGCAGGATTTTTTGAAACCCTTCATTTTGTCTTTGACAACAGTGAAAATGCCAAAAAATTTAATTTACCCCTTTTAGAGGATGCCCTTGAGGTGGCTAATCCTATTACCAGTGAGCTCAATACACTTCGCAGTTCTTTAGTTCCAAATATTTTAGGTGCTGTCTCTAATAATCTTAAATCTGGGAAAAAACGTGTGCCTCTCTTTGAAGTGGGGAGCGTGTTTGATGCAAAGCGAAACGAGAGTAAAAAAATGGCATTTGTATTCAGCGGTGAGAATGGTATTGCTGAAATTGCGAATCACGGGAAACCCAGTGACATTGATTTTTTTAGTTTTGCGTCCAAAATTCAGAATGTTTTAGGCCATTTTACTTTACTGCCTCTTCTTGAGGTCAACGGTTTGTGTAGTCCTTATGAAGCAGCACGTGTGATGATTGATGGAATCGAAGCAGGTTATATGGCACGAGTAAATGTGCAAGTTGAAAAAGCGCTTGACTTGGGACGTACCTATATCTGTGAGCTTGATTTTGACGCACTTTCTTATGGTCGAAAAATTGCTAAAGAGTATTCAAAGTTACCTTCTTCATCACGTGATTTAAGTTTCCTCGTGGATGCAAAAATGCAGTATGCCACTTTAGAGTCTTTTATCGCATCTATCGCACCTAAAGCCTTAGTGAAATTCTCTGTGATTGATCGTTATGTTCATGAGAGTTTGGGTGATAAAGTGAGTTTAACCATAAAATTCCAATTTCAATCCATGGAAAAAACCTTTGAAGAAGAAGAAATTGCCAGTATGATTGAAATTTTACTTGCACAACTTAATGAAAAATTTGGAATTTCTATCCGATGAAAACGTTACATGTAAAACCAAAAGGTAACTTTTCGTTTACAACACACAGCATTGCTAGCGATAAATCAATTTCGCATCGCTGCGCTATTTTTTCACTTTTAAGTGACCAACCGTCTGTCATTCAAAATTATTTACCAGCAGAAGATACGCTGTGTACGCTGAGTATTGTAGAGTCCTTAGGCGCACAAGTGAAAAAGAGCGCAGATGGTACACTTACTATTACGCCACCCCTATCTATTGTAGAGCCTCCATGTATTTTAGATTGTGGAAATTCAGGAACGGCTATTCGTCTTTTAATGGGCTTTTTATCGACATGTGATGGTTTTTTTGTACTCCATGGAGATAAATATTTAGCCAGTCGTCCAATGCGCCGTGTCGCTGATCCTTTGCGCAGTGTTGGCGCATGGATTGATGGACGAAACAATGGTAACTTTGCACCCCTTGGCATTCGTGGACAAAAGCTCAAAGCGTTTACTTATGAGAGTAAAATTGCTTCAGCACAAGTGAAAAGTGCACTGATTCTAGCTGCGCTTCAAGCTGATGGAATCTCATCATTTGTGGAGCCAGAACTCAGCCGTGACCATAGTGAACGCATGCTAAGAGGCATGGGTGCTAATGTGATTTCAGAGGGTTTACATGTAAAGATTCATCCACTAGAAAAAGCGCTAAAACCTTTGCATTTGCGTGTTCCAAATGATCCCTCTAGTGGTTTCTTTTTTGCGGTAGCCGCAGCAATTAACGTGGGTTCTACGGTCACCTTACACAATATGCTCCTCAATCCAACGCGTATTGAAGCCTATAAAGTGCTTGAGCGCATGGGGGCGAAGGTTGAGTTTATTGAAAAAGAGAGCTTGTATGAATCTGTGGGCGATATTATCATCACGGGGCACCGCTAAGAGGTGTTGAGGTGAGTGAAAATATTTCATGGCTGATTGATGAATTGCCAGCGCTTTCCATCGCCTTTGCGTGTGCTAAAGGTAAGAGTGTGGTAAAAAATGCGGAAGAACTTCGTGTGAAAGAGAGCGATAGAATCTCAAGTGTGGTAAAAAATCTTCGTTTGTGTGGCATTGAAGTGGAAGAGTTTCCTGATGGATATGCTGTAAGTGGAGGTGTGCTTCAAAGTGCTACGATTAATAGTTTGGCGACCATCGTATTGCAATGAGTTTTGCTATTGCAGGCACACGTGTTGCGATGAAAATTGAAGATATTGAATGCATTAACACCTCTTTTCCTAATTTTTATTGAGCTTGTCTCTCAGATAGGAAACCTTGAAGAATGAAGATAAAATTAGCCACACGTTATGGGTTTTGTTTTGGGGTAAAAACGTGCCATTAAAAATTGCTGAAAATACACAGAATGCTTCGACCATTGGACCACTCATTCATAATAATGAAGAAATTAATCGCTTACGTGAAAATTTTAATGTAAAAACCTTACACGATATTTCTGAAGCAAAAGGGGTTGATAAAGCCATTATCAGAACACATGGGATTCCTAAACATGATTTGGAAAAATTGATACAAAGCAATACAGAAGTGATTAATGCAACCTGCCCGTATGTAACAAAACCTCAAGAAATTTGTGAAAAAATGAGTAAAGAGGGATATGAAATTGTCATTTTTGGTGATGCAAATCACCCTGAAGTAAAAGGGGTGGAAAGTTATGCTATTCATGGTGCTTATGTGGTTCAAAGCGTCCTTGAATTAGAACAAATAAAATTTAAAAAAGGCAAAATTGCGGTCGTTTCACAAACCACACGCAAAGTCAGTGAGTTTTTAGAAATTACAAGCCATTTAATTACACGCTATAAAGAAGTGCGTGTTTTCAATACCATTTGCAATGCTACCTTTGAAAATCAAGATGCTGCACGTGAACTCGCACAAGAAGCGGATGTTGTCATTGTGATTGGTGGAAAAAACTCTTCTAATACAAAACAGTTGCATAGTATTTGTAAAGAGTACTGTGAAGATAGCTTTTTAGTTGAGAGTGAAAAAGATTTAGAACCTTCATGGTTTGTTGGAAAAACGCTTTGCGGTGTTACGGCAGGTGCTTCAACGCCTGACTGGATTATTGAAAAAATAATTGGAAAAATAAGCGAAATTAAAGTATAATAAACAACTTTTGCATGTTTACATGTAACTAAATGTGTTAAAAATCAATCAAAAAAGGGTATACAATGGTAAAAGAGGCGAACAAAGCTGTTCATACTGACGCCGTGGACGAACATGAGGAGATGGATTTTGCGGCGATGTTGGAAGAGTCTTTCAAAGATTCTGAGAAAGATGCGCTCATCAACGGAGTGGTAGTCGCAATTAAAGAAGATGTTATTTTAGTAGACGTGGGTAAGAAGTCTGAGGGACGCTTAAACGCATCAGAAGTAACAGATGAGAATGGCAACATTACATGTAAAGTTGGTGATGTGATTCCTGTAGTGATTACAGGCTTCAGAAACGAAAGACCAGCGGTTTCGCACAAAAAGGCCCTTCGTAAAGATCGTATTAAGGCATTTATTGCTGAATATAAAGAAGAAGATGATATTGCTTTTGATGTTAAAATCACTGGCAAAAATAAAGGTGGATTTATTGCGGAAAACAAAGAAGGTATTGAATTTTTCCTTCCTCGTTCACAAGCGGCTGTTAAAGATATGAACAGTTTAATGGGTAAAACACTGAAAGTTAAAATTATTAAAATCGATGAAGAGACAGAATCTATCATCATTTCTCGTAAAAAATATTTGGACGATGACCGTAAAAAACGTAAAGAAATTGTTCAAGAACTTATTGACCGTGATGAAGTCGTTGATGGAACCATTAAAAAGATTACAACATATGGAATGTTTGTAGATGTGGGTGGTATTGATGGTTTGGTTCACTACAGTGAAATTAGTTACAAAGGTCCTGTAAATCCTGGTACATTGTACAAAGAGGGTGAAATCATTCCTGTTAAAGCAATTAAATACGATAAAGATAAACGCCACTTATCACTTTCTGTAAAAGCGGCTATGCCAGATCCTTGGGATGAAATTAAAGATGAACTTGAAACGGGTGATTCTATTCAAGTAACCATTAGCAATATTGAACCTTATGGTGCATTTGTTGATTTGGGTAATGATATTGAAGGCTTCTTACACATTTCTGAAATTTCATGGGATAAAAATATCAAACATCCACGTGATTATATTGAAGAGGGTCAAGTGGTTGATGTTGAGGTTATTGAAATTGATGCCAAAGAGAGACGTTTACGTGTTTCTTTGAAAAATGTTCTGGCTAAACCATTTGATGAATTTACAAAAAAATATAAAGTCGGTGATGTTGTTAAGGGTGAAATTACAACTATTACTGCTTTTGGTGCATTCGTTAAAATTGGTGGAATTGAAGGATTGTTACACAATGAAGATGCTTCATGGGATCGCAATAACAAATGTAAAGAGCTTTTCAATGTCGGTGATGTTGTTGAAGTTAAAATTGTAAAAATTGACGAAGAAGCTGAAAAAGTTTCTTTGAGTAAAAAAGAGCTTGAAGATAGTCCTATTCAAAAATATGCAAAGACACATGAAAACGGTGATATTGTTCATGGTAAAATCAGAGATATTAAAGAATTTGGTATTTTTGTTGAACTCGAAGAGAATGTCGATGCATTGATTCGTAAAGAAGATTTGGGGCAAGTAAATGAAGCAGATCTTAAAGTAGGTGATGAAATCGAAGCGGCTATTCTTTTATTGATGCAAAAAAAAATCGTATTCGTCTCTCTGTTAGACGTCTTTCTAAATTAAAAGAGAGAGAAGCGCTTAAAGAAATCAATAAAGAAGAAAAAATGACGCTTGGAGATATCTTAAAAGATCAACTGAAGTAATCCATGCAAAGAAAAGTACTTGGCGCACTTTTTGTGATACTTTTTGTAGGAGTGGGATTTTTTTTTATCCCAACTCCTAAATCAAGAGGTTGACGTTAAAATAGATGTTGCTGAGTACGAATCTTCAAAACAGCCAGAGATTAATCAACACACAGATAAAAAAGATGTGGATTAAAGAAATGGCGCAAAAAGATTCACAAGAGTTCATTTTCCCTGTCAATGAACTTTTTATGCAAATTGATTTAGCAAAAGAGTTGGGTGGTAATGGGAAAACAAAAATCGTTTCGCTTGGTGATTGATCGGGCGGATCGTTA
>JAJOKG010000134.1 GCA_021206415.1 Sulfurospirillum sp.
GCAGCAAAGAGATCCTTTTCGACCAGAAATAGAGGGGTAACCCCCTTGTTTATGGTCGAAATTATACTCTAAAATGACTATGAAAGCCCTGAATCTAGGGATTTTTGTGGTTTTTCAGGGGCGACTAGATAGCGATAAAATCGATATCGATGCAACATTACTCAATAACAAAGTA
This sequence comes from Sulfurospirillum sp., assembly GCA_021206415.1. Lineage (GTDB taxonomy): Bacteria > Campylobacterota > Campylobacteria > Campylobacterales > Sulfurospirillaceae > Sulfurospirillum. The sequence goes on from JAJOKG010000134.1 coordinate 176, forward strand.
GTTCTTGTAAATCCTTACACAAGAGCTTTCAAAGCAGAAACATTAGATGAAAGAGCATTGATATTTTACATAAAATTATTTCTAAAATCCGATGAATTTTTGCTTGATATCAACTCATTCATATTCTTCATTTTTGTGCCCTATGTAGCCTTAGCATACCTCGCCAAAAAACTTTTAAAAGCTTTCAAAGACAATGAAGAAGATAGCACATTAGAGCGTGCCTTGGTGGGTTGTTTTTATTCTTTATCTGTTTTTACTTTGCACACACCTCAAATCAAATCAGCCGAACGCATTTTCAAACTGCGTACAGTGTCTTTATACAAGAGAGCTTAGAGCTTTCCACAAAACTTACCAATATTTTTAGCAGCACATTTACCTCATATCAAGCACGGAATAGTGGCAAATTAGACAAACAAGAACTTGAAAAAGTAGTTACAGATTCTTTGCAAAATCAAAAGGCACTCCCAACATATCAAACCTATTTTAACCAATGCTTAGAGATCTACAATACAGGTATTCACTTTCCACGAGACGATGAGGGATTTATTTTCCCAAAGAGTTTAGCAACAAACCATTTAGGTACACCATGGTCTGAGCGTTCAACTCAAAAAGACACTTCAATCATTCAGCTCACAAGCCTTGAGTTCTGTAGAAACGTAGAAGAAAAAATTAAATACTTAACTTCAAAGCAAGCAGAAAATACAAAGATACTGCAAGATTATCAAGCAGCATCCGCTGATAAACTAAACGAACAACAGCTTGTTTTACTCCAACAAATGCAGATGCAAAATGTACATGATCTTGGTTTTTTTAGCAGCACCTATCATCGCATCCAACAATATGTTTGCAGAAAATCTCAATATGTTTCAGCGCACTCAACGAAAGTGCTAACGATATCGAAATAGCCATTACGCAAAAAAGACAAAAATCAAGATTTGCAAAAAGGTGTTATTGCTGATTCTGCTCTAGCAGATATTATTGAGTTATTGCCTTATATGCTTGTGCCCGGATCTGACTCAATCAAAAAAATAGTTACTGATACACTAGGCACAACAGCCATATCTTCATTGGATGCTTTGCCCTTGGTCGGTAAATTTGTAAGTGCTGCCAAACAAGGTGTTGGAATTGGTGTTGCCATATTTTTAATCAAGTATGTGATTCTTTATTTGCCATTTGTGGCACTCATATTAGCATCATTTCTTGTGACAGTGTATTACCTGATTTCAGTCATTATTTACCTCAATCTTGCACCGTTTTTAGCGGCGTTTGCCTTTGCACGAGGACAAACGGAACAGCTCAAAGCATTTTTTTACCAAAGGTGTGCTAATTGGTTTAAAACCGCTAATCCTTGTCATTTCTACCATCATGGGCGTTATAGGATTAGATCTTGTAAAAGCCTTGAATTTACTCATCATAGAAGAGCAATTCAATAATTTTTTTGCAATCACTATGACACAAGAAACACTCAGCACCGCTTACGCTTTTTCAGATTATGGACTTCTATTTCTAAAAGGCTTTATTGCTCTTATTATTTCCATCACAGCGGCAATTATTGTTTTCTATGTTGTCCTCAATGGCTCAGATGTGATTACGAGAATCCTTGGTATAGATGAAAAAAACTAGCGGTGATACTCAAAATGTAGTCGGTAGTCAGATTGAGCAGAAGACAAGTCGTTTTTCAAAAATGTAAATTTATAAAAAAAGGAGAAGTCATGTTACAGGTTAAACAAGCCCTACAGGGTATTGCCTACGGGATCTTAGGTGCGCTTATTGTGAAAGTGTCGTTTAATGCAATCTCAAAAGAGAAGCAAGAAGTGGATTTAACAAAACCAGTCTTATTAAAAGATTTAAGCCAAAACCAAATCGACAGTATGAACCATCTTAGCAATACCATTACCTTGGTACCTATTAAGTCACATCAAGAACAGAATAGCTCTTTTAAGAGCTTTATCGCCATCCCTGAGCCGATTCAAGAGGGAGATGCCAAGTGAAGCCAGAAGATATTAAAGACTTGCGGGAATTGCTTGGCAATATTGAGTTTGCAAATGGTTTGCTTCAACAATCTACGCAAAAGCTTGAACAGTTCAAAGGTATCGAAAAACTTGTACCTGTTATCGAGAGCCTAAAAGAAATTGATCTTGGCAAACACATTGAAAAAATCAATTTCACCAAAATTGGTGAAGAAGTGTTCTCAGGTGTGAGACAAAGCATCAACGCTCAAAACACGATCATAACAAATTCTGTACAAGCATTAGAAAAAAAGAGTAAAGATCTTAATGCCATTGTGCAAGATCTTCAAGAACTTGATGAGCTTTCTGCAAACCTTAGAGATTTAAAAAAGCGAATAAAAGGCTTTAATCTCAAAATGATAGTAGGAAGCCTCATTCTAGGCTTAGGAATGGGCACTATAGGCGGTTACGTCTATAGTGCATACATTCAACCAAAGCCATTCGAAAAACTCCTTAGCAAGCGTGCCCATGTCATAGAAGAAAGCAACGGCTATAAAGACATCTTGGTGATTACTGCACCATTTGTAAATGGCGTTCAAGATGGAGCGACATGGATTGCTTTTACTTCTCCGAAAACACAACAAACCAATCAAAAAAAGGATCAAAAATGAAAAAAGAGACCTATAAAAAATACCTATTGCTTTTAGGAAAAATTGAGCACGTGGAAGTACATGGCACAAAAAATATCACTATCAGAGGTGAAAAGTACTGGGTACGGAAATACAATCTACCGTGTTTATTAGATGCTCTTATCCAAACACAGCACTTAGCAAACATTACATGTAAAACCGTTTTAGAACTGACAGATGCACTATACAAAGCTAAAGTAAGTTGGAAGTTTTATTGCGTCAAAAATAAATCGGAAGAATCCATAAAGCTTTTCTTAGAACTGATCAAAAATCCAAGTTCTGATATTGAAACAAAATTTTTCAAAGAGCTAAAAACGGCGGTATAACCCATGAAAACATTAGAGCAATTTTGTAAAACGAACGATCCAAATCGACGAAAAAAGTCGGCTTGATGCTTATCATGATGAAATCACAGAACTCTACGACAGAGGTTATCAGATTGAGCAAATCCAAGATTTTCTCAAAAGCCAAAAAGTAAATGTTAGCCAAAGCAATCTTTACAAGTTTCTTTCGAAAAATCAAAACAAAAAGAGTGTGAAGAAAAAGCAATCAGGTGCTTCAAAAGAGCCAAAAGAGGGAGATCTATCTCCATCAACAAAAATGTTCATAGACAAATATAATCTATAAGGAGATTCATATGGCAACAATATATACAGTCGTTTCAAGTAAAGGTGGTGTGGGAAAGAGTGCTATTTCCAACCATGTGCTCAGTTCTGCATTCACATACCTTGGAAGAAGTTTCAAAATATTTGAGATTGATTAACAATAACTCTTCGAATATTTTTTCACATTCAGCAATCATTAAAAGACAACACCAAAAACGTAAAACCTCAGAATAAGAACATCATGGCTGAAATTATCTTTGAAACATTAATCAAGCGATAATGAGATCATCATTGATGCAGGTGGAGGTGATGATGCATTAAAAGTCATTGATATTGTGCAAGGTATTGGAGAAGCGAATGTAAAATGGATTATCCCTCTTAATCGAAATCTTGCACAGCTAAAAAATGCAAGTGATACTTTTCAAAAAATCAATGATCCAAAAAATACGCTTTTTGCATTAAATGGTTACTCAAGCAAAGAGACATTAGAAGAAGATTTTATCTTCTATTTCGGAAATAAAAATCTCAATATCAAATCAATCAAAGATACACTCAAAATATCCAATGAGCTAACAATCCCATATACATCTTATTTTGAAATTGCGGAGCAAAAGGGGTTCACTCTTCATGATCTAGCGGCAATTTCAAAAGAGCTAGATAAAAATGCGGCAAAAAGTATGTTTTACGAAAAAATTCAAAGATGATAAAGCAGCGTTTTTACAAGCTTGGGGTGATTATCGACTAAGCGAAAATGCATCTGTTGTGCTAGATGAAATCATCGCAAATTTTTTGCCTTTTTTCAGAAAATGAAGCAGTTTCTACCACTTTACACCAATTTGCACAAAAGTGGAATGAAATTACATCTTTTTGGAAGAGAGTGGAACTAAATTCCACTCAAAATGCACTCGGAGATGTCTACACCTAACGCCCAAACGAAGGTTTGGGCAAGGCGTTAAGAAAATTGTTCTAAAAAAGGAAAAAACAGTATGTTATCTATCTCCAATGTCAGTATTGAACAAGCATCTACCTATTACAGCCAAGACAATTATTACACAAAAGAGCGTGGAGAGTTTTTCGGTAAAGCGATAGAAAATCTACACTTTACCAAAGAGCTTACCCATGAAAATTTCATTCACATGCTCAACGGCGAAAATGGCAATAATGAATCTCTTAGAAGAGTCAATCAAACAGGTAAAGAGCGAGCAGGTATAGATCACACCTTTACAGCTCCTAAAAAAACTTTCCATTGCTTTAGAGATGGCAGAAGCAAAAGGCAATCAAGAATTAGCAGAGGCGATCCGTAAAGCGCATGATCAAGCCGTCAATGCAACACTAGGGCATATTCAAGAGAACTACATCTATACCCGTGTGCGAGAAACTAAAGGGGCAGATCGTATTTTAGTAAAAACCGACAACATGGTCGTTGCTAAATTCGAGCATAATACAACACGTGAGCTAGATCCTGAACTGCATACCCACTGCGTGATCGGTAATCTTACACAATTACCTGATGGCTCATGGCAAGCGATTTCAAATGAAGAGCTTTTCAATCATAAAATGCTCAACGGTCAATACTACCGCTCAGAGCTCCTAGAGGAACTTACAAGTTCAGCCTTTGCATGGCTTTATTTTTCAACGATTCAGCCTGAAACGGCTGATTTTTTTATCAACAGTGTTAAGGAAACAGAATACAGTTATGAAGAGCGCAATGAAAGCTATACCGATGGCAAAAAGAGCGTTTCATGGCAAACCAAAAAAGAATCAACACATCTTCTAAATTCTCACATTCTCAACGGTCTAGGAGAAGATTATTCGCACATTACCTTTATCCCTCAAAAACAAGTGCTCTACAAAGGTTATACACCTGTAGTAGAACTCACCAAACGTCAT
>JAJOKG010000070.1 GCA_021206415.1 Sulfurospirillum sp.
CCACGGATTCAATTGAAGTGATTGAAAAAAGAATTAAACGTATTAAGGAGTGGTTTCCTCATATTGTCTATTATAATAATCACACTGGAGGCTATTTTACATCAGATTATGGTGCTATGGATCGTTTAATCAAAGTTATGAAAGATCATAATTTAAGTTTTGTGGATAGTCGTACTATTGGAAATTCTAAAGCACCACAGGTCGCTAAAAAGTATAATATGTTTTATATTCACGTGATATTTTTTTAGATAACTCATTGGAAAAAACTGCGATTCAAAAGCAACTCAAAGAGGCGGTTTCCAAAGCCAAAAAACATGGGTATGCTATTGCTATTGGTCATCCACACAAACATACATTAGAGGTTTTAAGAGACTCAAAAGCACTTTTAGAGGGTGTGGAAATGGTCTACCTAAAAGAGTTATAATGATTAAGACGGTAGATTTTCATATTCCTGAATTGGAACGTATGAAATCTTACCCTTCTATCCTTTATTATCTTGGAAATTCTGCTCTTTTAAAGCGCCCTAAAATTTCCATAGTAGGCACTCGCCATCCCATTTCCTATACGAAAACTTTCACTCAACTTTTAGCACGTAAACTCTCTTTTGCAGGTATTTGTCTTGTAAGTGGTGGCGCGCAGGGGGTGGATGGATTAGTGCACCATGGAGCAGGCTTTAATAATACTATTATGGTCGCAGGTACAGGACTGGATATTCGTTATCCTACGCTTCATTCAACTCTGATTGCAAGTATCGAAAAAGAGGGATTGGTTTTAAGTCAATTTGAAGCAGGAAAACCCTCAACAAAATGGAATTTTCCCAAACGAAATGAGCTTGTAGTGGCTCTTGGCGATGTGCTCATTGTTACACAAGCGGATCTTAAAAGTGGCACAATGCACAGCGTTGAATTTGCTTTAAAAATGGGCAAACCCATTTATGTGTTACCCCATCGTTTGGGTGAGTCTGAGGGAACTTCTTTATTGCTTGCAAAAGGGTTGGCTACGGCTATTTATGATATAGATGCGTTTGTGGAGAAATTTGGTGTTAATGCGTTTACATGTAAAGATGAATTTTTAAATTATTGTGCCTTGCAACCACTCTATCATGATGCTGTAGAAAAGTTTGGCGACACTGTTTTTGAGTATGAGTGTTTAGGAAAAATAAAGGTTGAACACGGGCGTATTATGTGCACTTAGGAGAAATAGATGGGTGTTGAGTGGGTTATTGCCTTTTTAGTTTTGGGCATTGTGGTTGGTTTTATGGCAGGTCTTTTAGGCATTGGCGGTGGTGGTATTATGGTGCCTGTGCTTACTTCTATTTTTTTAGCGCAAGGTATTCTTGTTGAACAGGTGGTACATATGGCATTAGGAACGGCGATGGCTTCGATTGTCGTGACCTCTTTTTCAAGTATGCAAGCACACCATAAAAAGGGTGCAATTCTTTGGAATGTTGTCAAATACATGGCAGGAGGTGTCATTTTAGGCACATTTGCAGCCACTTTTTTAGCTTCTTCCATGAAATCGTCCCATTTGGCTCTTTTCTTTGCTCTGTTTATGGCCTATGTTTCCATTCAAATGGCAATCGATAAAAAACCAAAACCCACACGTTCTCTTTCAAGTCCTTCGTCTCTTTTTGGCACGGGCTCTTTTATTGGGGTTATTTCTGCATTGGTATCCATTGGGGGTGGTTCATTAACCGTACCGTATTTGGTATGGCAAAATGTTGATTTGAAAAAAGCCATTGCGACTTCTGCTGCCATTGGTTTTCCTCTTTCTATTGCGGGGACTGTGGGGTACATGGTTAATGGTATGCTTCAATCATCTCATGGGGTTGAAATGATGGTAGGATTTGTTTATGTTCCAGCGGTATTACTCATTTCGATTATGAGCTATTTTACGGCACCTTTAGGGGCTAAGATGGCGCATAATTTACCTGTTGCAAAACTCAAAAAAATCTTTGCCTTATTACTTATGTTTCTTAGCATTAAGATGTTAACATCCGTGCTGTAATGTTTACATGTAAAGATAAAAAAAGAAGAGTATTGGATGAAAAAAATAGCCAGTATAGATATTGGTCTTAAGCGTATTGGTGTGGCTTTATGTTTAATGGAAGGTCTTGTGAATCCACAAGAAGCAATTTTGCGTAAAAATCGTGATCAGGCAGCTCGTGATATTGATACCTTTTTAAAAGAGTGGGGTATTGAGCTTTTGGTAGTAGGTTTGCCTAAAGGTGGAAGCAGTAGTGAAGAGATGGAGCGGCGCATTAAACATTTCGTGGGTTTGCTTCAATTTGGTGGAGAGGTCGTTTATCAAGATGAGTATGGCTCAAGTAATGAGGCTAAAGAGATGATGCAAGGGCTCATCACACAAAAAAGAGACGGCAGAATTGATTCTATCGCGGCAAAAGTGATTTTAGAGCGTTATTTGGATGCACAAAAAGGAACGTCATGGTTGAATTAATGGTGGCGGAGATTATTGGTACACTTGCATTTGCACTCAGTGGTTTTTATGTGGCAGTCAAAGAAAAACTTGATTTATTGGGTGTTTTTATTGCCTCTTTTTTAACGGCTCTTGGGGGTGGACTGGTGCGAGATATGTTCGCCGATAGAGCGCCGTATACCTTTACCAATTTAATGCCAACGCTATTGGTTTTAGGTGTTGTTTTTTTTGAGTATTTTATTGAAGTTGCACCATAAAGATGAGATTGAAAAAAAGTTCTATTTTATTGTGAGTGATACGCTAGGACTTGTTTCTTTTTCTATTTCAGGGGCACTCATTGGTTTACAAGCGGACTTTAATGTTTTTGGTGTGATTTTACTCGCCCTTATTACTGCTGTAGGCGGAGGTGTAGTGCGAGATATTTTGCTTAACCGTGTGCCTTTCTTTTTAACCAGTGAATTTTATGGTACGGTTTCTCTTTTGGTAGGACTTTGTTTATACTTGTTCGCACGGTTTGATGTGAGTGGCTATTTGCCTTTAATGGCTGTTTTTATTTTTGGTGTAGTCTTAAGGCTTCTTGCCTATTATAAACAGTGGAATTTACCAAAAATTGGGTAAATCTTTTTTCGCTATAATTGCATTTCTTAAGGAGTAATCAATGGATTTTGAAACAATGGATAAAACGTATGTGTTGCAGACCTATGCACGTAATTATGTCAATTTTAAACACGGTGTGAATGCAACGCTTTTTGATGATAAAGGTAGAGATTATATTGATTTTACCAGTGGTATTGGTGTGGTAAGTGTCGGGCATGGCAATCAACGATTAGCCGATGCGATTAGCGATCAGGCTCGAAATCTGATACATACGTCAAATATTTATTTGATTGAGCCACAAGCTAAGTTAGCTAAAAAAATCAATGAACTTACAGGTTTTGATGTCGCTGTTTTCTTTGGAAATTCAGGGGCTGAAGCCAATGAGGGAGCCATTAAATTAGCCCGTAAATACGGTGAGAAAAAATTTGCTAAAAAACGCTATAAAGTCTTAACCTTAGAGCACTCTTTTCATGGAAGAACTATCACAACGGTCAAGGCTACGGGTCAAGAGAAGTTTCAACAAAGTGCTTTTGCTCCTTATCCTGAAGGATTCTCCTATACCAAAGCGATTGCTGATTTATACCACAGCATTGATGATGAAACCGTAGCGGTGATGATAGAATTGGTACAAGGTGAGGGTGGGGTAAAAGCGTTCCAAAAGCAGAGATTCAAGCATTGGCTGCTTTTTTTGAAAGAGAAAGACATTTTACTGATTATTGATGAAGTGCAAACGGGTATTTTTAGAAGTGGAGAGTTTTTAGCGACCTCTTTGTATGAGATTGAGCCTGATATTATCACCCTTGCCAAAGGTTTGGCAGGTGGTGTACCTATTGGTGCGGTTGTTACCAAACACAAAGATATTTTTGAAGCGGGTGATCATGGAAGCACTTTTGGAGGTAATTTCCTCTCAACCCGAGCAGGGCTAGAAGCATTGGCGATTTTAGATGAGTACAAGCAAAGTGGTATGTTAGATGAAGCCTTGATTTATTTTGATACTAAACTCAAAGCCCTAGCACAGGCATTTCCTTCATTATTTGAAAGTGTTGAGGGGTTAGGATTAATGCGAGGGATTCGTTGTAAAAGTGGTGACATCTTGGGTAGTATCATTAAAAAAGCTTTTGAAAATGGTGTTTTAGTCTTAAAAGCAGGCAATAATACCCTTCGTTTTCTCCCTCCACTTACAATCTCTAAAGAGGAGATGGATGAGGGCTTTAAGCGTTTAGAAAGTGCGTGTAAAACGCTTGGATAAGCTTTGAAATTTAGTGCGTATATGCATGAGTGGCTCTATGGAAAAGAGGGCTACTACAGCAATGTGCGAACCATCGGAAAAGAGGGCGATTTTTACACCGCGGTAAGTACGAGTATGTTTTTTGGTGGAAGCATTGCTAAACGACTTCTTGCTACCATTGAAGAGGGTTTTTTTAAGCCCTCATACATACGTGGTTGAAATAGGCGCACATAAAGGCTACTTGCTGGCCGATATGATTCAGTTCATCTATACGCTAAATCCAAAACTACTCAAAACCCTTCGTTTTATGATCGTTGAGCCTTTTGTTGTCAATCAGGTGATGCAAAAAAAGTATTTTGAAGAGGCATTTGGGGATGCAATAGAGCTTTTACATGTAACGTCTTTAGAGGAGTTTACATGTAAAGAAGCTTTCTTTGTTGCTAATGAGATTTTTGATGCCTTTTCGTGTGAAGTCATTTACGCAAATCAAATGCTTTTTATCGAAGAGACAAAAGCATTTTTTGCTCCCATGGATTCGTTTACATGTAAAAAAGCAGAAGCGTATGGTGTGCGTAAAGGAGAGCTTTGTTTGGGCTATGAAGCGTTTGCAAAGGCTATGGCAAAGAGCGCAGAGCGTTTTGAATTTATCACGTTTGATTATGGGGATAAAGAGGCAAGAGAAGATTTTTCGCTACGAGTCTATGAAAAGCATCAAACCTATCCTTTTTTTGGCTTAACAGAATTGGTGGATGAAAATCTTCGAGAAGCACTCTCTTTTGATGCTTTGTTTCAAAAGAGTGATATCACGTATGATGTTAATTTTAGACATCTCTTTCAAGCCTTTGAAAGTGCTGGTATTGGACTTTATGCTTACAGTACACAGATGAAAGCTTTGGTTGATTTTGGACTGATTGAACTTTTAGAGCTTTTTGCCAATAAAGTATCGCCAAAAGTTTATGAACAAGAGATGAATCGTATTAAAACACTGATTGATCCTTCTTTTATGGGAGAACGATTTAAAATGGCCTGTTTTCGAAAAGGAGAAATAAAATGACATTGATTGTAAATGGTGAGAAACGAGTCTGTATCGCAAACACTATTCAAGAACTTTTGGATGAATTAGGCATAGAGAGTAAAGTCATGGCAGCTGCTGTCAATATGAATGTGATTAAGAAAGAGTTATGGAACAGCTTTACTCTCAGTGAAAATGATAAAGTTGAGTTTTTACAGTTTGTAGGTGGCGGTTAATGCCAAAGTTGTTTTGCTTTTTTTTGACCTTCAATAACTGCAACTGCAATTGCGAAACCATGATCGTGCGTAATGGAAAGTGCCATATCTGTAATTTCATATGACTCAATTAAATGGCGTGAAAGGGTAAAAGAGGGGGCATTTTTCGCATCTTTAGAGAGTTGTATATCCATAAATCCACATGTTTCACTAATTCCGATCCCCAATGCTTTAGAAATAGCTTCTTTAGCGGCATAAAACCCTGCAGCAGTAGCATCGCTTTTAACCAACGTAAATTCTTGCGGAGATAAAAATTTTAAAAGCGCCTTGTCTCCAAAGCGCTCCTTTAGTTTAGAAATGCGCTCAATGCTGACAATATCAACACCAATCATTGAACGACAAAATCCGTAAAGTAAATATTTTTAATATAGCCATCGGAGAGATTTTCATTAATTTTATCGAGCACTTCATCTTTGAGTTTATCTTTACCCTTAATGGTACTGATTTCTTCAAATGTTTTTGATGAAAATGTGCGAATGATAATATCACGAATCAAAGATTTTTTGTGGTCAATTTCGGGTTGTAATTTTGCATCACTGAGTTCTAAATCAATAGCAACTTTTAAAAAACGGTTGCCACTTTCACTCAGTAAATTCACGACAAATTGCGCCATAGGATACATAGGGCCTACCACTAAATGATCCGTTGAGCGTTTAGGTGTTTTTTTCTTTTCTGTGGTGCTAGAAGGTGTTTGTGGTGCGGTAGCTGTTGCTTCTTCTTCATGACCACCACTTAACATTAAAAACGCCGCAACTCCTCCACCAATGAGTAAAACAACTAAAAGAACGATGACTATGATGAGTACCATATTGCCTTTTGGTTTTTTTTTCTACTGATCCATCATTTTCTTCAGGTTTTTTTACCAGCCATTTGTTATCCTTTTACATGTAAATAGTCTATTTTGGTGTATATCGTTTATTTTTGTGAAAAATTTACATCCACTCAATTAATTTTGAGACTTCATCAATGGCATAGCATTTTAAGTCATGAATCGTTTCAAGCGGTAATGAAGGAACAACAGCTTTTTCAAACTGCTGGGACTTTGCCTCTTTAAGGCGTAAATCAAGATTGAAAATGTCACGCACATCCCCAATTAAAGAGACTTCTCCAATAAAAATCGTATCTTTGCTAATAGGACGATTTCGATAAGAGCTAATAATCGCGGCAATAATGGCTAAATCAGCCGAGGTTTCACTGATTTTAATTCCCCCTGCGATGTTAATAAAAACATCGTATTGATTAAAAGGAAGGTCAAGTTTACGCTCAAGAAGTGCTAAAAGCATAGTAAGGCGATTAAGCTCATACCCTGTGGCACTACGTTTTGGATTGGGGTAGCCACTATCACTTACCAATGCTTGTACCTCTAAAACGATAGGACGACTTCCTTCCATTAAAACGGTAATCGCAGAGCCTGCTTGTGCTTTTCCCCTTGTAAAAAACTTTTTAGAGATGTCTTTGGCACTAATAAGTCCCACTTTAGTCATTTCAAAAATACCCACTTCGCTGGTTGTCCCAAAACGGTTTTTAAAGCCACGAAGCAGACGAAGTTCTCTTGAAGAATCTCCTTCAAAATAAAGTACAGTGTCTACCATATGTTCTAGCACACGAGGACCTGCGATAGAGCCTTCTTTGGTAATATGTCCAATGATAAAGGTAGCAATATTTTTTTCTTTACCAAAGCGCATCAATTCAAAAGTAATCTCTCTTACTTGTGAGACACTCCCTGGAGCTGAGCTGATTTTTTCACTGTAAATTGTCTGAATAGAGTCAATAATCAAAACTTCAAATGCATGCTTTTCTAGCTCTTTAAAGATAGTATCCAGTCTGATTTCGGAGAGAAGATAGAGGTTGGGATAATTGCTATCGACACGGTTCGCACGCATTTTAATTTGACTAGAAGACTCTTCGCCACTTACATAGAGAACTTTTTTTCCCTTCACGAGCCAAATTGCCTGCAATCTTAAGAAGCAAGGTTGATTTGCCTACCCCTGGGCTTCCACCAATCAGCGTAAGACTGCCCTGAACAATGCCTCCACCTAAGACAAGGTCTAATTCATTATCGCCAGAACTATAGCGTTCAATCTGTTCAAAACGGACTTCCGTAATAGGAATAGCATTACCTTGTGTAGATGAGGGTTTCGAATTAATCTCTTTTAAAACCTCAATTTGGTTTTGTGAAAGCTCTATATATTCATCCCATGCCCCACAATTAGGACATTTTCCAAGCCATTTAGCACTTTGGTGTCCACACGCTTGACACTCAAATAAAATCTGTTTTTTAGCCATTGGCGTTGGTGAAAATGGAGTCTAAAATAGTATCAATATAATCATCAGCATTAAAAACAATTAAATCATCTCGTCCTTCGCCTACACCCACATACAAGATAGGCAATTGTAAAGCTTTGGCGATACCAAACAAGGAACCACCCTTAGCGGTGCCATCGAGCTTAGTAATAATAATACCATCAATGCTAATCATTTCATGAAAGGCTTTGGCTTGATTGATAGCAGAGCTTCCTTGCGTGCCATCTAAAATCAGAATTTTACGATGAGGTGCATTGGGCAGTGCCTTATCACAAATACGGACAATTTTTTTTAAGCTCATTGGAAAGATTCACTTGATTGTGCAATCGTCCTGCCGTGTCAATAATTACATGGTCAAGTTTTTTAGCTACGGCAGAACTAATCGTATCGTAAGCAACTGCGGAAGGATCATGCCCTTGTTGGGTATAAATAATGCCCACATCAATTTTCTCAGCCCAGCTTTTTAATTGTTCAATTGCTGCTGCTCTAAAGGTATCTGCCGCACCTAAAAGGACACTTTGATTTTCTTTTTTTATAGGTGTGTGCCAGTTTTGCAATGGTTGTTGTTTTGCCTGCTCCATTGACACCAATAACAAGCTCAACAAAGGGTTTTTGTGATGTGTTGATGTTATTGTTTTCATACATAAAGTAAGATTCAAGGACTCTTTTTACGTCTGCCCGTGCAACCGTTGGGGAAGGTGGTAAATAATATATAATTTCTTCAACTAATTCATAAGGAATGTCAGACTCAATAAGAATTTCCTCTAGAATAGTTTTGTCGATTTTTTCGACTTTCTCAGGTAAAATTTCTTTAATTGCTCCTAAGGTTTTATCAAGACCTTTTTTAATAAAACTAAACATTAGAGCACTTTTTTAATGTCGGCATCAATCATTTCTTCAGGAATTGCGCCAACATAATGGGTTGAATAGTTTCCCTCTTTATCATAGAGAAACATTAAAGGAATGTTTTTCACGCCTCCAACATTTTTTGCAAATTCGAAGTTCTCAGTACCATTGGTAATAATGTAGTTAATCGCATTGAATTTCATAAAATTTTGCATCTCTTCATTGGATTTATTCTCTTCTAAAAGAACACTAATAATGACCAGATTCTCTTTATACTTCTCTTGAAGATTAATAAGATGGGGAATTTCAGCTTTGCAAGGAGGACACCATGTGGTGAAAAAAATTAACTAAGATAAACTTTATTTTCAAAACCAGAAAATTGTAAATCCCTTTTCAGTTGAAGTAACAATAATGGCTTTTCCATCGACATCATTGAGTGTGATTTTTTCACGTTTCAATGTTTCAGAAGAACTCATGTTTTTTACTTCGTTGTTTCCTTTTTTGTTCGGAAGAACATCCTTGAAAAAAGAGGATGAACATGAGACGAACAGTGTGAGCCAAAACTTCATTATGATCCTTTTTTTTATACTAAAATGGCTATGATTGTATTCAAAGAAGGCTTAAAATGACAACAATGAAAAAAATTAAGTTTAAAACAAAATCAGAATTTCGAGCATATGCTAAAGATAAATTGGCTAATGTTCGTCATGCATATAGTCGTAATAAAAAAATGAAAAATATACTTTTCGATTTGGTTTGTCACACAAAAGTTCGTTCACTTTTTACTCTATGTTTCCTTACCTCTTGAAGTGGATACTAACGCCCTCATAGCTACATGTCGGCGTAAAAAGCTAAAGGTTTATGTCCCGTTTTATGGAAGGTATTAGTTTCAAGATGGTACAATGGAGATTGCCTTTAGAAAGAAAAATTTTTAACATCAAAGAGCCGAAAAACTCATTTGCTGTTAAACCAAAAATTGATTTAGCCATAGTGCCTGTCATCGGGGTTGATGGTGCACTTAAAAGAATTGGTTTTGGAAAGGGATGTACGATCGTTTTTTTGCATCGCTGAAGCCAAAACCTCCAATAGTATTTGTTCAAAAGGAGTTTTGTATGACACAAAGTCTTTTGTCTGAAACACATGATATTGGAGCAGATATTTATTTAACCCCAAATAAAACTATTATTAAAAGAGGGAAAAATGGTTCTAGAGTCATTAGCCGTTGGAGGGGCCGCAGTGGTGAGCGGCGTTGCGGGGTTTTTTATCGCCAAAAAAATGGAAGCTGCGAATTATGAGGTTCATATTGCACAAGCCAAAGCGAAAGCAAAGGCAATTGAGCATGAAGCGGAGTTGGTTTTAAGCAATAGTAATATTAAAGTAAAAGAAGCTGAGCTTGAAGCGAAACGTAAGTATGAAGACCGCACGATTACACTTAAAAAAGAGCATTCTGAAAAGATGCTTGAACTTGAGAAAAAAAGAGCGTGGATATAAAGATGAGTTAAAGAAAATCACCAAAGAGCGTGAAGAGATTCAAATGCTTCAAAACAGTGCAACTGCCCTTTTTGAAGAGAGTAAAAATCTTCAAGAGACGTATCGTGCTAAAGTAGATGAGGCTCTTGTCGTGCTTGAACGTTCTTCTGGTTTAACGCAAAATGAAGCCAAAGAGATTGTGTTAGCCAAAGTAGAAGAGCAGTCTCGTGCAGAAATTGCCCATACGGTAAGACGACTTGAAGAAGAGGCAAAACAAGATATTAAGCGTCGAGTGAATTACATTTTAGCACAAGCGACGACCCGTTTTGCAGGTGAGTTTGCCGCTGAGCGTTTGATTAATGTTGTGAATATTAAGGATGATGAACTTAAAGGTCGTATTATTGGTAAAGAGGGTCGAAATATTAAGACCTTAGAGATGCTTTTAGGGGTAGATATTATCATTGATGATACACCCAATGCGATTATCTTAAGTAGCTTTAATCTCTACCGTCGTGCCATTGCAACGAAAGTGATTGAACTTTTGGTTCAAGATGGACGTATCCAACCTGCACGCATTGAAGGTATTTATGAAAAAGTAAAAGAGGATTTTGATCAAAGTTTAATGGAAGAGGGTGAGAATATCATCATCGATTTAGGTCTTTCTAAAATGCATCCTGAATTAATTAAGCTTATTGGTCGTTTAAAATTTCGTGCAAGTTATGGTCAAAATGCGTTGGGACACTCTTTGGAGGTAGCGCACTTAGCAGGTATTATTGCTGCTGAGACAGGGGGCGATGTCCTCCTTGCTCGTCGAGCTGGAATTTTACATGATATTGGTAAAGCGCTCACGCATGAGACGGCGGGAAGCCATGTTGATTTAGGTGCTGAGATTTGCCGTCGTTATAAAGAGCATGATGTGGTTATTAATGCTATTTTTGCACACCATGGTCATGAAGAGCCAACGTCTGTTGAATCAGCCGCTGTCTGTGCAGCAGACACCCTCTCTGCTGCTCGTCCAGGTGCACGTCGAGAAGTATTGGAAAGCTTCTTGAAACGGGTTCAAGACATAGAGGATATCGCCAAAAACAAACAAGGTATTAAACAAGTTTATGCGATTAATGCAGGTCGTGAGATTCGTGTTATTGCCAATGCAAAATTGATTAATGATGATGAAGCAGTTTTACTAGCCAAAGAGATTGCCCAAGAGATTGAAAGCAAGGTTCAATACCCTGGTGAGATTAAAGTCAATGTCATCCGAGAGCTTCGCGCTGTGGATTTTGCACGCTAAACCTTTTTACATGTAGAGATTTTTTCTCTACATGCTGCGTATTTTGATGGGAAACTAATGCATACACTTTATACTTTCAAAACCCTTTTTCATGAAATAAAACGGTATAAAAAAGAGCTTATATTTGCAAATGTAATAGCTTTCCTTGCTGTTGTTGTTCATACCCCAGTACCTTTGTTAATGCCCATATTGGTTGATGAAGTTTTACTTCAGAAAAGAGATTTTTTCACCACGACCATTGATACTTTTTTAGGTGGTGAAAACCCTGCGTATATTTATATTTTAATAGCTTTTATTGATTGTGGTTTTGTTAAGGGTTCTTTTCTTTTTATTAAACTATATGCAGACAAAAGCTTTTTTACGATTGTGTCAAAAAATATTGCGTTTAAAATTCGAGAGAGTGTTTTAGAGCATTTAAGTAGAGTCTCCATGAATCAGTTTGAATTTTTTGGTTCAGGCAAAGTTGCTTCTTTAATGGTTACAGATGTTGAAACGATTGATAATTTTTTAGGGGTATTTGTCAGTCGTTTAATTATCTCTTTGCTAACAATTATTGGGGTTGGCGCTGTGTTGTTGATGATTCATTGGCAACTTGCACTTTTTATTTTAATTCTGAATCCAATGGTTGTTTTAATTACAACAAAAAATGGCAAAAAAAAGTAGCAAAGCTTAAAAAAAGAGCAAAACAGTGCCTTTGAGCTTTTTCAAGAATCGCTCCTAGAAGCACTGGATATGTTTGTCCAAATTCGTGCAACCAATAAAGAGAGGCTTTTTTTTGACCGTGTACAAGAGAGTGCAAAGCGTATTAAAGAGAGTTCCATTATTTTTGGTTATAAAAGCGATGGTGCCAATCGTCTTTCCTTTTTGATTTTTCTCTCAGGGTTTGAGCTTTTTAGAGCTGCGAGTATTTTTGTGGTAGCCTATAGCGATTTAAGTATTGGGCTTATGTTGGCTATTTTTGGCTATTTATGGGTGATGATGCCTCCTATTCAGGATATTTTGAATATACAATATTCTTATCATAATGCCCAAAAAGCATTGGATAGAATCAATGAAATTTTAAGCCTTAAAACCGAAGAAAGAGGCTTACATGTAAAGAATCCTTTTGTGAAAAATAGCACCAATGCCATTGCGCTTAAAGGGGTAAGTTTTAGTTACGATGGTGAGAAGAAAATTTTAGAAGAGATTGATATGCATATTCCTAAAGGCTCAAAAATTGCTATTATTGGGGCAAGTGGTAGCGGTAAGACGACTTTAGCGCATTTATTAGTTGGGCTTTATCCACTCACGCAAGGTGATATTCTAGTCGATGGCATCTCTACGAGAGAAATAGGCTTAGATGTGGTAAGAGATAATGTCTTTTTAGTGTTGCAAAATCCCCAACTCTTTAATGCTTCTATGGCACAAAATTTAATGATTGATGAAAAAACGGATAAGGAATTGGTTAAAAAAAGCCTTGCATATTGCACAGCTTGAGAGCTTTGTGAATGAATTGCCAGAGGGTCTTAATACCCAAATTGGAAAACATGGTATAAAGCTTTCAGGTGGACAACGACAACGGCTTAGCATTGCTCGTATGGTGCTTCAAAATCCAAATGTGGTTGTTTTAGATGAGTCCACCTCTGCACTGGATGTCCATACAGAAGCAAAGCTTTTTAGTGAGCTTGAAGCTTATTTAGAAGGTAAGACAACGATTATTATCGCACACAGGCTCAGTACTATTAAAAAGGCCGATTATATCTATGTTCTTGAAAAAGGTAAGATGTTAGAATCAGGAACGCAAGAGGCATTAATGCGTGAAGAAGGCGCATTTTTCAATTATAAACTTTTATCGTAAAAAAGGAGAGATGATAATGAAAAGATTATGGATAAGCTGTTTACTTACGTTAAGTCTTTTTAGCGCACTTTATGGTTCTGCTGAAGAGAAGTTACTGGATGCATCCAATGTACTTAAAAATATGATGCGTGATTCAAAAATAAAAATACCGCCACGTGTGTTAGCCAATGCACAAGCCATTGCAGTTTTTCCTGCGACGATTGAGATTAGCATGTTTTTAGGTGGAAAGACAGGCAACGGTGTGATGGTGGTAAAACGCAGTGATGGTTCATGGAGTTACCCATTTTTTGTGAAGCTTGGTGGGGCAGGGCTTGGTTTTCAAGTTGGCGTTGAGAAAAAAGATATTTTAATGCTTTTCAAAAGCCGTGATATTGTTCAAAAACTTGCCAATAATAAGATGACTTTAGGTGTTGATGCCTCCGTTGCTGCAGGTCCCGCTGGTGATAGTATTGGTAGAGGAAGTGAAGTCGATTTTTCTTCAGAAGTCTATACTTATACTAAAACACAAGGTGCTTTTGTAGGTGTTTCGTTTGATGGTTCGGTGATGAATCATGATTATGATCAAAATATTGAGCTCTATGGGAATAATGTGATGCCCAATCAAATTATTCAATCCGATGGATTGCTCTCTTCGTATGCAATTGATGAATTTTTAAAAAGCATACAACAACTGAGTCATTAAGGATTTTTGTGGAAGATATTTTAAGTTCACTTTCAACCTATGGTTACATTATTTTGTTTCTTTATTCTTTTGGGGGTGGCATGGTTGCTATTATCGCAGCGGGTGTGCTCTCTTATACGGGAAAGATGGATTTAGCAACATCTATTGTTGTTGCCTCGCTTGCTAATACGATTGGTAGCACTTTTTTATTTTATATGGGGCGTTACAATAAACAAACATTTATGCCTTATATTAAAGCGCACCGTCGAAAATTAGCACTGAGTCATTTATTGATGAAAAAGTATGGGGATAAAATTATTTTTATTCAAAATTTATTTATGGGCTTAAAACCTTGGTCCCTTTAACTATTGGGTTAACCAAATATCCACAAATAAAATTTCATACACTCAATACGATATCTGCTTTTTTATGGGCACTCATCTTAGGTGTTGGGAGTTATTTGGCGGGTGAGCTATTAATGCGTATTGCGGCGTATTTTTCAGACAACACTTTTATGGCACCCGTGATTCTCTTCTCTATTTTAGGGCTTATTTGGTTTTATTTTCAAAAAGCTACAAAGAAGAAGCGCTAAAACGCCTCTTCTTTCTCTTCTCTCTAAAAAATTTTATTGCTAATGATGAGCATCTTTTGCTCAAAACGACTCATCAATTCATCGTAGACTTTTTTGGTTTCACTTAGGGTACATATTAAACTTTTCATCGCACACCTCTTTTTATAAATTTTCCATATTGTAATGAAAATATTTTTTATGCTATAATTTTATTACAAAATGAAATATTAGGAGCAAAAATGCCGGATATTTTGAATGTTTTGCAAAAAATTAAAGAATTATTCTCTCTGAAGAGTTAGGTGAGAGAAAAGTGTTTGATAAAGATGTAGCCGAAGCTTTGGGAATTAATCAACTCACCCTTGCTACGATGAAAAACCGTGCAAAACTTCCCTATAAAGAGATTTTAGAGTTTTGTGCGAAACGTAAAATTTCGATTAATTGGCTTTTGTTTGATCAATTTGTTGAGAGTTTACAAGCCCAAACCGATAAGTTTGCTAGAGTGCACTATTTTAGAGACATCTATGCCTCCGCAGGAGGAGGAGCTCTGAACGAAGAAGAAGAGGGCGAAATGATGTATTTGGATGAAGAGATTGTCCAAAAACTAGGCGGTCTTGGGATGATTAAGCATATTCAAGCGATTAATGTTTTAGGCGATTCCATGGAGCCAACCCTTTTTAGCGGAGATGTTGTCTTTATTCACAAAGAGTACACCAATGCACGAAAAGCGGGTATTTATGTCGTTTCAACGCCTGCTGGGCTTTTTATTAAGCGGTTACATGTACACGCCAATGGTACGGTAGCGTTGGTCTCTGATAATGAAGCGTATGCCCCTGAAGTGATGCAAGCAGAAGATGTGAATGTGTTAGGAAAAGTGGTTGGAAAACTCTCAACCAATGTGTAGCGTTTGAGGGACGCTACACTCATTTAATAGAGTTCTGCAAGAACTCTTAACACGCCTTTAAAGCAAAGCTCAAAACGTAGTTTCTGTGAAAAGGCTACGTTAACACTGGGTAATCTTTGGCAGAAAGCCCACGCACCCTTGGTGCTTTTTCCCCTTGCACAATGAGTTTTGAAGAAGTCTAATGTTTAAACTATTTTTTACGAGACCAATACCCTGCAAGCAGAGCGCCTGAAATATTATGCCAAACACTAAAAATAGCGCCAGGAAGAGCACTAAGAGGGGTAAAGTATTTCATAGCAAGAGCAACGGCTAAGCCAGAGTTTTGCATCCCCACTTCAATAGCAATGGTTTTACAAATTTTGTGCTCAAATCCCATCAATCGTGCCACCCAATAACCACTGCTTAGTCCTGTTAAATTGTGTAAAATGATTCCTGTAACACTCATAAGTCCAATGGTCGCAATGCGTCCTTGATTGAGTGCAACCACAATAGCAATAATTAAGACAATAGCAAGCATTGAAAAGGTCGCTAAATAAGGCTCATAACGCTTAATAAAACGATGAAGAAAATAATTAACAATAACACCAATCAAGACAGGAGCAAGAACGAGTTGCAAAATGCTTAAAAACATTGCACTTGCAGGCACAGGTACACTTTGACCGACATAAATGAGAGTAAGAAAGGGTGTGGCGATAATGGAGAGTAGTGTTGACGTGATGGTCATAGTAATAGAAAGTGCGACATCGCCTTTAGCTAAATAGGTAATAACATTGGATGCTGTACCGCCAGAGACTGCTCCTACTAGTACCATTCCAATGAGAAGTTCTGTTGAAAATCCTAACGCTTTAGAAAGCAAAAGCGCAGCAAGAGGCATGATGGTAAATTGTAATATTACGGTTAGAATAATAGGCTTTGGTTTTTTTAAAACACGTGAAAAATCCTCTAAACGCAGTGTAACGCCCATAAAAAACATAATAGCCACCAGTAGCGGTGTAATGTAAGATTTGTAAGGCACAAAATATTCAGGTAGACCATACGCAGCCATAGAAAAAAGTAATGCCCAAAGAGGAAAAAGGGTATTAATACGATGAATCATAAGTATCCTTTGGAAAAGTTCTTAACAAAGAGAGATGAAATTATAGCAGAAGTGAGAAAAAGAGGTTTTACATGTAAAGCGTTTTGGCTTTACATGTAAAGATATATTAGAGTGTGTCTTTGATTTCGATGGTAAGCATTTTATCGTTTTGAGTGATGCTATCAAGGACTTTAAAGCTCTCTTTATCGTCTTTGTCAATCGCTCCAAAAACGGTGTGAACGCCATCGAGGTGAGGGCAGTCTACAAAGCAGATAAAGAACTGACTTCCGCCTGTGTTTGGACCAGCGTGTGCCATAGAGAGGCTTCCTCGTTTGTGTTTACTTTTTTGACCACGGCACTCGCATGCGATATTC
>JAJOKG010000112.1 GCA_021206415.1 Sulfurospirillum sp.
CAAAAAAACCATTTCTACTCTGAGGCGCATTTTTTAAAAGAGTTGAGATAATGTCATGATTCACATGGGGAACATCTTCTCTCAAAGGGGTGCCTCCTGTGAGGGTCGTAAACGTTGCCTCTTCACTTTGTAGATTTAGTTCGTTAAGATTTTCAACAAAAGAGACAATTTCACTGAGTTGGTTAATGACGCTTTCTCTTTTCTCATCACTTATCTTTAATGAAGAGAGTTTTTCAAGTTTTGTGAGCAATGCATTATCAATTATCATTCTGCTTAAATCCTTAAATATTTTTAAGGTTTCATTATAGCAAATTCTCTTTTGGTGGATACTGAAATGCTAAGGAGCTACCATATAATCTTTTTATATTTCTTGTGATAAACTTTGAGACATTTTAAAAAAATTGCATAAGGACACTGTTTGGGACTTAAAGAAAATATTCAGGTAGTTAAGAAAGAAATTAGTACCGAAGAGCAATTTCTTGAGGGATGATTAAAAGTGAGCGTTTTTTTAAACGCAATAAAAAATATATCTTCTCTGCGGTGGCACTTATTGTTTTGGGAGTGAGTGGTTATACCATTGATACTTTGATGACAGAACAAAGGCTAAAAGCTTCTAATGAAGCATATACGATGCTTTTAAAAGATGCAAATAATACATCGGCACAAGAGACTCTTAAACAAAAAAAATCCGAAGTTGTACATGATGTTTCTTTTTGAAACGGCATTGTTAAAGGGTGATGTTGAAGCATTAAAAGAAGTGGCTCTCTCAAAAGAGAATCCTATTGTTGCAGATGTTGCAGCCTATCAACTCTCCCAGCTCGACTTAAATTCAACGTTAAAGGGAGAACTTATGTCAGGAATGGTACTCCTTCAAGAGGGGTATGCTCTATTAAAAGAAAAAAAAAGTAGATGAGGCACGGTTGAAATTTGCTCAAATTGATGCAAACTCACCTCTTAAGCAGATTGCAAAAAATCTAGAACACTATCAAGGTTTAAAATAATGAGATACGCAAAAATTCTTTTTTCACTTTTCACGTTATTATTGGTTGTCAGTGGTTGTGGTACGAAACGTCAATACTTTGAGCCAGAATCACTTTCGGGTAAATTAAGTTATGATGGCTCTTTGCCAGCTTCTATTGTGGATGCAAACAGAGATGGTGCAACCTTGGAAAATGGGCAAGTCGTTACAAAACAAGGTCTTTCTAGTGTTGTTTTGCCTAAATCGTATGTATATCTTGGTGAAAATAATGGTCGTTATATTGCTAGTTCTCAATGTGGGGCATTAGTTGTTTTGGATGCAAATCAAAAAACACTTTTTAAAAAAGAGTGTGATGTCTCAGTTGCTTCAGCCGCATTAAAAGGGAATTTATTAGCCCTTGTTTTGGGTTCAAATGAACTTGTCTTAATCGATATTAATGATGGTAGAGAGTTGATGCATTTATCTCAAGATAATGTGTATGCCCTTGATTCAAGAATTGCAGCTCCTTATTTTTTAGGAGATTTAATTATTTTCCCAACATTAGATGGAAAGTTAATTATTGTAGATGCGCAGACAAAGAAACCTATTCGTGATGTTGTTGTTAGTAATGAAAAATTCTTTGGCAATATTATTTACCTTCAAGTTTTAGGTGATCGTTTAGTTGCTGCAACGAAGAGTAAAGTAGTTTCTATTAGTCCAAAATCAATCCATTTCTTGGAAACAGATGTGCGAGATGTTATAGTTCTAAAAAATCGTATTTTTGTTTTTACAAAAGATGGAAAAAGTAATTTTTAACGGATGCTGATTTGAATGTTCTTAAAAGATCGAAAATTTACATTTGCAACTTTTACGGGAACAATTTACGGGAATTTTATTTATATGATTGAAAAAGGTGGTTATGTTATTGCTACTGATATAGATTTGATTTCAACCAACGTATATAAATTGCCAGATGAAATTGAAAGTAATGTATTTACAACTGAAGACACTCTTTATTATAAAAAATCATTTTTTTTAAATTGAATCGTAAATAAAAAAGTTTAGTTTCCTTAATATCATGAAAGAGATGTTAGAACGTATTTGCAATCGGCAAGTTATTTTTACATCTCTTTATGAAATAGATTTAAAGTTACTCCATAGCCGTAAAAGACTTACTATTTTCAATGGTGTTGACCAAAAATCTTTCTATCATCTTATAATTGAATGTGGGCAGAAAAGTCGATTTTTATCGAAACATGTTGATGAAATTATGAAACTTGATGCTGCAGTTATTTTACATGTAAAACATAATTATAAATATAAGCATTTGCTTTTAAAAGCGCCTCTATGTTCTAAGGCTGCTTTGCTTCTTAAAGAAAAAGGTTGGAAAGTTTACAATGATATTGTGTGATATTGGAAATTCTAATGCTGATTTTTTTCAGGATGGTAAAGTTTGGTCACTCTCTCATAAAGATTTTGCTTCGTTTTCAACCAAAGAAAAAGTTTATTATATTTGTGTCAATGATGCAATTAAAGAGAAATTGGTCAATAAAAATAATTTTATAGATTTAGAGCCTTATTTTGAATTTGACACAATATATCAAGGAATAGGAATTGATAGAATAGCCGCATGCAGTACAATTTCTGAAGGAATGATTGTTGATGCAGGAAGTGCCATTACGGTTGATATCATGGCAGGGGGTATGCATTTAGGTGGTTTTATTTTGCCAGGTCTCAATGCGTATGAAAAAGCATATGCATCTATCTCTCCTCGTTTAAATTTAGCAATGAATCCTAGTATCGCATTGGATGCTTTACCTCAAAAAACAGCTGATGCAATTTCTTATGGGGTTGTAAAATCTATTATTACGCTTTTAGAAATAACATGTAAAGATAAAAGAATTTTTTTTCACGGGTGGTGATGGTAAGTTTTTTTTCAAAATTTTTCAGTAATTCAATTTTTTGATCGGACATTAATTTTTCGTGGTATGCTTAAAGCTATCAAGAATGCACATTTAGAGTAAAAGGAAAAGTATGTTAACAGTAGCATTGCCCAAAGGGAGAATCGCAGAAGAAACTTTGGGGATTTTTGAAAAAATATTTGGAACAGAATTTCGTTTTGAGGATCGTAAACTCATTTTAGAAGCAGACGGTTTTCGTTTTTTGTTGGTTCGTAATCAAGATGTGCCTGCGTATGTTTTACATCAATCAGCAGATATTGGTGTTGTTGGATTAGATGTTTTAGAGGAAAAAGATGAGGATTTACTCCGTTTACTCGATCTTGGCATTGGTAAATGTAAGGTATGCGTTGGTATGCAAGAAGGCAAGGAAATTGATTACAGTGTGCCTGAGCTTAAAGTAGCAACAAAAATGACAAATATTGCTCAGAAATATTTTTCTAAAAAAGCAATGGCTGTTGAGATAATAAAATTGTATGGTTCTATTGAATTAGCACCTCTTGTTGGGCTCTCTGATGTAATTGTTGATATTGTTGAGACCGGCAGTACAATGAAACAAAATGGTCTTAAAGTTGTAGAAACTATTTTGGAATCGTCTGCTTATTTGATTGCAAATAAAAATAGTTTTATTGAAAAAAAAGAAGAAATCACATCACTGTATCATAAAATCAATGCGGCTATTTAAGAGGAGTTGCTGATCAAAAAAGATCAGCAACCTTTGCTATTTTACTGCTTAAATCATTCTCGCGTATAGGTTTGACGAGAAAGTCAAAAGCACCATGCTCAAACGCTTCGTTTTTACGTGTTTCATCCGTCGTTAGAACAATAATAGGAATCTTTTTAAATTCGAGCATGGATTGAATATTGGTTAGAAATTCAATACCATCCATAACAGGCATCTTAATATCAAGCAGGACAAGGTCAATATCTCCTTGAGTTTTGAGGAGATTGATAGCATCAAGCCCATTGGTTGCTTCTATAATAATACCTACATTGTCATTTTTGCGTAACATTGAGCTAATCAACTTAAGATTGATAAAGTCATCATCAACTGCTAAAATTTTTAATTGCTTTTGCATTGGTTAGCCTTCTTTTTTTAAATAAACTTTTGAATCAGTGTTTCGAGATCTTTCTTGCTAATTTGGTTGGGTAAAATAGCATCAAAAGCAACATTGGTTTCTTGGTTTTTGTTTTTTGAGTCAATAAACATAATGGTATGGATTTTCCCAGCATGACGTTCGTTGGCGATAGATTCTAGTCTGGAGAAGAAAGTTTCTTCATCTTCTAGGAGCATCTCTTTATCAAATAATACAATCTTATAGTGGTTGATTTCAAGTTTTTGTTTTAGATTATTATAAGAACTAGCCGCTTCAACATTTTCACACATTTTACTAAGAACACTGGTGAAAATTTTAGTTTCTATAGGACTTTTTTTCAAAACGAGAATATCTTTAATGGTGAAAGAAGGTACTTGGTTCATGTTCCCTTGATTGAAAAACTCCCCTTTTTCTTTTATCTCTTCTTCAAAAGGGACTATATTCTCTGATAGCTCTTGGATTTTATCTATTTTCTCTGAAGGTGCACTAATTTCAGGGATAGTAGATGTATTTTCTTCAGTGTTTGTATTGTCAATCTTATCCTGAATAAAAACATTGAGAATACTAATAATATTATCTTTTTTAATAGGTTTTGTGATGTACTCGTCCAATCCCTCTTTCATAAAGCGTTCACGATCACCTTTGAGTGCATTGGCTGTAATGGCGACGATTGGTATATGAGGCTGATGATTTTTATCTTCGTATTCTAAAATTTTATGGGTTGCTTCAATTCCATCCATCACAGGCATAGCAATATCCATAAAAATCATATCAAAAGAATCTGTTTTTCTTCGCTCCAGAGCTTGAAGACCATTAGGAACAATCGTAATATTTAATCCTAGATCTTCCAGTGTTCTACGGATTAATTTTTGATTGATTTCGTTGTCTTCAGCGACAAGAACATTGGCTTTAAATTTTTTACCAAATGTTCCTCTTTGAATAGGTTGAGGTTCAACGCGATCTTCTCTTGTGGGTAAGAACTCACGTTTTGCTTCTAGTGCTTTGACCAGTTTTGATACATTTATAGGCTCATAAATAGGCGTAATGTATTTTGTACTGTATTCATTAAATTTAGATTGCTGAGAGGATTTGAAAATTAAAAGAATAGGAAGTTTTATTTTTTTTATACTCTTCAAGTTCTTCTTTGGTAAGGTTATTATAATCAGCAACTATGATATTACTATTTGATTTAAAGATGAGATTTTTAAGTGCTGGAAAATCACTGTAATAACGTACTTGAGAACCGAAATATTTAAAATAGTCATACATAAATTCAGTGTGTGCTTTGGTGCTATTAATCGGTGAGTAAAGCGCACAATTAAAATCGCTAAAATGGTTTTTATAGTCTGTTCCGCTTGAGTTTGATTCGGGTAAGTCTAAAATAAAGAAAAATCGACTACCTTGACCTTCATCGCTTTCAACTTCAAGTTTACCACCCATAAGTGCAATATATTTTGAAGAAATTGTAAGTCCAAGACCTGTACCACCAAATTTACGAGTAATAGTTGAATCTGCTTGATTGAATGCATCGAAAATACCTTCAATTTTCTCTTTATTGATACCAATACCAGAGTCTTGAACGCTAAAAATAACTCTTGCTTTATCTAATGGAGCATTCTCTAAACGTTTGATCTCAACTGTGATTTGACCATTATTGGGAGTAAATTTAACGGCATTACTCATGAGGTTAATGAGAACTTCTTTAATTTTAACAGCATCGCCTTTGAGGTAATTGTGAAGGCTAGGGTCAATATACAAAGAGAGCTGAATATTTTTCTCAGCCGCTTTAGGTCCATAGACTTCAACCGCATTTTCAAACTCATCAATAGGTGAAAAAAGAATCTCGTCAATTTCAATTTTGTTACTTTCCACTTTTGAGAGGTCAAGGATATTGTTAATAATTGCCAATAAGTTTTCAGAGCTTTTCTCAATAACATCTACAAATTCACGTTTTTCTTCATCAAGATCAGAATTTTTAAGGAGTTCTGTAAAACCAATAATACCGTTCAGTGGTGTTCTGATTTCATGTGACATATTTGCGAGGAAGATACTTTTTGCGGCACTTGCTTCTTCTGCATTTTTCTTCTCTTTTGCAATGTTTTCAATAGCTTTATCAATAATGCCATAGGCAACGTTCATACCTTCTGCGGTATTAAAATCAACCTTCTCTTTTGTTTCCGCAAGTTCTTCAACACGCATGAAGATATTTTCAAGGCCTTTAATATTTTTTCTAAATTGTGCAGAAAGGCCAAATCCTAAGAACATAAGCACAATAGAAATAATCCATATAAGCCCAGTCAGTGCCAGTTGAATTTTTATTTTTGATTATTAAAGCTGCTTTCTTCCTTGTTCAACGAAAGTTTAATAATTTGAGCAGACTTATCAAGAAGATCAATTTTTTTTGTCAAAAGATTGACCATAAATGTGGGATCAATCAGATATTCGCCACTTTGCGCAGCGGTTATCAGTTCTGCCTTAACATGGGTGATTTCTTCTTCTAGTTTGACGTTTTCAGGGAGTTTATAAAGGTTTTCAATTTGTGTTCTTGTGTTTGTATCATTGATTGTTGTGTAGTCGAAAAGATTGGAAACACTAAAAATTTTGATCCAAATATTGAGTTCTTCAGGACTAAATGGAACATATTGACTTAAAATTTTAGAAACAAAACCTCTCTCTTGTCCGATGAATTCGATATTTTTATAGAGTGAAACCAGCGAGTAGCTAAGGTTTGAAATCGTAGAGTTTGTATTAATGGTACCAATAGATTCAAGCTCTTTTAAAAGATAGGTATTGAGTTGACTATAATAGCCAAAGAAAACGTCATTGAAATTTACAGAAAAATTATCTATTTTTTGGCGAAATTTCAACAATTTTTGTAAGAAGGGCAACAGAATTTTTAAGAGAAGAAGACATCTCTCGTGTTTGAAAATAATCATGGAACTCTTTAATAGCTTTGTTGACATTAATACGTTGTTCTTGAAGTGCTTCTTTGGCAATGCCTCCTTCGCTCGAAAGGTACGAGGCGCTCAAACCTCTTTCCTTTGCCAGTTCGATAGAAAGAGAACTAAGGACTTGAGTGCTTTCAAATTTACCCTTATGTTGTAACGTGGCATCAAATTGGGTATACGTTACAAAGAAAAAGTAACTTGAAAAGATAAAAAGAATAATCAGCGGATATTGACTGATGAGTCTTAAAGTGTTCTGCATGGTTAATTTCATGGTGAGCGTCCTTTACTAACTGTTAATTTAATATTATTTTGTAATTGGAGGCAATTTCTTTACACACGGGGCTATTTTGGGCACCTTGCTTTAAAAGCAACACAGCTTCATCTTGTTTTGTTTGCGTTTTTAAATATGCTTCAGCAAGGTAACATTTTGCATTTACATTTCCTCGCATAACTGCTTGCTCTAAGTAAGGAATTGACAAGGAAGCATTGGCTTCAATACCTTCTCCATAAAGATACATTTTTCCTAAATAAAAGTATCCTTGTGTACTGTTTTCTTGTTTAATAGAACGTTCAAAAAGCTCTTTTGCTTCTGCAAATTTACCACTTTTATAAGCAATAACAGCAGAACGGAATAGATTTGCATGCGCAAAAGAGATTAGAAGAACGGTAGCTAACAAAACTTTTTTCATAAAATACTTTCCTTAAATAGCATAACGCTTGCTTGAAGTTTATCAAGAGTATGCAAAAGCTCCTCTTTAGTATCAAAATCTAAGCTGGTTTCTAAATGTTCAAAATGGTGAAAAAAGTGAGATAATTTGTAAATGCGAAGCAACACTTTTTAATTTCATGATCTCTATCTTAGCAACATCTCGTTTATTGGTATTAATAGCATCTTCAATAAGGGGCATACTTGTTGCAAGAGCGTCTATGTACTCTTCTATAATTTGAGCAAGTGTTTGAATATCAAGTCCTAGCTCCTCAGCGCAATTCGCCAAATCGAATTCTTGTTCTGCTTCTTGTTGTTCATCATCTTTTTCTATTGCCAGAAGCGTTACATCATTGCGTAGAGCTTCGTAAGTGTCTTCAGGATAACTCTCTGTATCTGTAAGTGTAGGTGTTGTTTCAAATGAAAAATCATCTGCTTGAATTTGATCAAGTGAATGATACTCTATTGTCTCATTATCATGAGATGCTTCTGCGGGCTCTTTTTCTAAAATAGTTTCATCAAATTTTAGTTTAAAGGTCAGTGTTTCTTCTTCAAATGGTGACATTTCAAGAGGGAGTGATAATGATGGCGTTTCGCTAGAAGGTTCGTTCTCTGTGAGTGTTTCATGTATGGTTAATAAAGGCTCTTCTTCTGTTTCATCGTCTTTATAATCAGTTTCAAAAGAATTGAAGGAGGCATCAAGAGAAGAGGTGTCAGAGACAAAAGAAGCACTCTTTTCTAAAGGCTCTTTTTCTTCAGATTCTGGTATTTGAATGATAGGTTCAAAAGAAGAGGTAAAGGCAGAAAAATCTTGTCTATTACTTGCGTCAGCTATCTCTACTGCATAGAATAAGGAAGAGCCATTAATCTCTTTTGGAAGGTAAATTTCACTAATACTTAAAGAAGTATCAAGTTCTTTTCCGCTTTTTGTTTTAATAAGAACTCGTTTACTTGGCGTGCCACTATGAAGGGCATAATCAATCCATGAAAAATTCTTAAACTTAACAATAAAACCAGGTTTGTTGACAAAAAGGTCTGCAAAATCATTGTGATAATTACAGAAATCTTCCATATCTTCGTACCCCAAAAGGGACAACTCTTGATTTCCTAGCCCTAAAAATAAGCCATTTTTATCATAAAGTACCAAACTAAGATCCTTTAGTTAGTAAACATAAGTAGCTCCAATTTTAGCTGACTTATACTTAAAATTAGGCTATTTTTTTAAGTTTTTAAAGAGCGTGGTACCAAGTTTTTGACCAATGGTAAACATTAATTCTTCTTGTGTAGCAGTGTATATAGCGTCAAATGTACCAAAATAGTTAAGGAGTTTTTTAATGGTTGCAGCGCCAATGCCTTCAATACTTTGAAGTTCCAACGTTAAATCTTTATTCTGTCTTTTCTTTTGATGGTAAGTAATAGCAAAACGATGAGCTTCATCTCTCAATCTTTGAATGAACTGTAAGCGTTTATCACTAGGAGGTAACTTTAGGGATTGGTTTTTGGTACAGATTATGTCGTGGGCATTTCCCTTTGCACGGTGTGCCTTAGCATCAATTTTTTCTTTTGCAATTGCTAAAACATCAAGGTGTATTTTTTTCTCTTTGAGTAAAGAGAAAGCAAGTTTTAGTAAAGTCTCTCCGCCATCAAGTATCCAAAGATCAGGAGGTGATTCTTTGGAAAAATCCTGAATACGACGCTCTAGCATCTCTTTCATTTGTGCATATTCATTGGCATGGTGTAATGCATAACGGCGGTAGCTTGATTTATCAAACTTTTCATCCCAAACCACCATGGCACCTACGGGTGCTTGACCGCCTAAATGAGAGTTGTCAAAAATTTCAATGCGTTTTGGGAGTGCGCTAAGATCAAAAAGTGTTTGAAGCTGCTCGTTGAGGGCATGGTTGTTTTTTGTAGCGTGTTGTAGTAAAAGTGCTTGGGCATTTTCTAATGCCATGGAAGTTAAATAATATTTTTCTCCTCGCTTTGGTACATTAATTGTAATTTTTTCTCCAAACTTTTCACTTAAAAATTGGCTCATCTCTGTTTGTTCACTAAACGATTCTGCAAGAAGAATTTCGTGCGAAAAGGTTTGATTCATTGGATGATAGAATTCAAAAAGTGCTCGCTGATAGAGTTCCTCTTTTTCAAATCCATAAGCATTATGTAAGAAAGAGTGCGACGTTGAAACAATTTTCCCACCACGAATAAAAAGGCGCATAATGACAGCAGTCTTTTCTAGGGTTTCAATAGCAAAGACATCGTAATTTTCAAGTTTTAAGAGTTCCACATGCGTTACATGTAAAGATTCTTTAATCGCATGTTTAATGTCACGAAGTTTGGCTGCTTCTTCAAAATTTAGTTTTAAAGAAGCCTCTTCCATCTTTACATGTAAAAGGGAAATAAGCTTTTTTTGGTCATTTAAAATCGCAAGGGATTCTTGAACAATTTTAGCATAATCGCTTGCAGATATTTTGCCTTCACAAGGAGCAAGACAGCGCTGGATTTGGTAAAATAAACATGCTTTCCCTTCCTTTAAACACCCTTTTTTTTGCACCAACGGAAAGGTTAAATAGAGTGCATCCAACAGTGCTTTTGCTGAGCCTGAAAGCGGACCAAAGTATTTGATGTTTTTATCGTTTACGATTTTACGTGTGATTTCAAACCGAGGAAAAGGCTCTGCTAGATTAATCGCGATATAGGGATAAGTTTTGTCGTCTCGTAGTAAAATATTGTATTTGGGCTTGAGTTGTTTAATGAGGGAGTTTTCTAAAATTAAAGCATCGTGTTCACTTTGAACAATAATGAACTCTACTTTTTCAACCTCGCTAATCATTTTTGCAATACGAGAGGAAAGAAGCGGTGAGGCTTTAAGTTCACCTGAAAAGCGAAAGTAGCTCTTCACGCGGTTTTTAATATTTTTGGCTTTTCCTACATATAAAAGCATGCCTGAGGCATTAAAAAATTGGTAAATTCCCGCATTTTCTGGGGCATTTTTTTAGTGTATTTATGAGCATGGTTTGTTGGTTTGAATGGTAGCTTTAATGGCTTCAAAAAGGGCTTGCAGTTTTTGGTCTTCACAGTGTGATTCAAAACGACCGTCAGCTTGTTCTGGATAAAAAATTTCTGATGGAGCGCCTATAATGAGGGATTCTTCTTCACTTTTTTGATTGGTAACAAACGCTTGAATCTCTTTTACATGTAAAGCCGTACATTCTGGAAAACGGATGTTAATTTCTTTTAATAGACTCTTTATTAAATTACGTTTATAATTAAATTCCATTTTGGCGCAGGGATGATTGAGTACAAAAAAAAAGTGTTTCATTTTTCGTGTACACAAAGCGAATCATGCTTGTAAAGCTTTTGGGTAATACACTGAGCAATCTGTCATAACAGCGCATCTGCTCATATTTTTTCATAGAAGGTTGTTGTACAAGATGAGAAATTATACTTTTAGAATCTTTCATGCGCTAATTATAGCATGTTTGGGGTTTGCTCTGTTTGGGTGTGGTTATAAAGGAC
The DNA here is from genome assembly GCA_021206415.1 of Sulfurospirillum sp. GTDB lineage: Bacteria > Campylobacterota > Campylobacteria > Campylobacterales > Sulfurospirillaceae > Sulfurospirillum. The sequence continues at coordinate 11,187 of JAJOKG010000112.1, forward strand.
CACCAGTGTACAAAGATAGTAACACGACAACTTCTTACAAGAAACTTTAATTTTTAATGAAAACATCTTATGATGTGCTGATTATTGGCACAGGTATTGCAGGATTGAGTGCAGCATTAGCTTTGCCAAAATCCCTCAATGTGCTTCTGATTTCAAAAGACTATGCTTGGGAATGTAACACGTTTTATGCTCAAGGTGGCGTTGCTGTCGCTAGGGATGATGCGGATGTTGCTTTACATGTAAAAGACACGCTTGAAGCAGGTGCGGGACATTGTAACCTAGAAGCAGTTAAGGTTTTATGTTCCGAGGGGTCTTTGGCAATTTCGAGACTGATTGAGAGAGGGTTTTTATTTGATGCCGATGAGGCAGGCAATTTACTTTACACCAAAGAAGCAGCACACAGCACTAATCGTATTTTACATGCAGGCGGTGACGCAACGGGTCGCTATATTCACCTCTTTTTAATGCAACAATTACCTTTTCCTATTCTTTATAACACGCAAGTAACAGACCTTTTAATTGAAAAAAATGAATGTTTTGGTGCCCGTGTTTTTCATAATAATAAAACATTTAATCTTTATGCTAAAAAAGTGATTATCGCAAGTGGTGGCGTGGGGTCTTTGTATGAATATCATACGAATGCCCGTACGATTAGTGCGGATATGCAGGGCATTTGTTTGAGTCATGGTATCAAGCTTGATGATATGGAGATGATGCAATTTCATCCTACGGTCTTTGTTTTGGGCAAAAGCGTTCGTAAACAGCTCTTAAGTGAGTCTTTGCGAGGGGAAGGAGCCATGGTTGTAGACGAAGATGGTAAGCGCTTTACGTTTGAGTATGACCCTCGTGGTGAACTTGCACCAAGAGATGTTGTGAGTCGTGCTATTTTTAAACACAAACAAAAGACAGGTAAAGAGATTTTTTTAGATTTAAGTGCTTTTTCACCTGAACATTTTAAAGAACGTTTTCCCAGTATTTATTTTAATATGAACAATATGGGTTATGCGGTACCCACACAGCGTGTTCCTATTTCTCCTGCATTTCATTACTCTATGGGTGGAATTAAAACAGATTTGCATGGACATGTTTTACATGTAAAAGATCTTTATGCAGTAGGAGAGTGTGCCCATACCGGTGTGCATGGAGCGAATCGATTGGCAAGTAATTCTTTATTAGAGGGATTGGTCTTTTCTGCGCGCGTCGCTAAGGAGATTGTTCAGACGATAGAGCAAGAAAAAGCAAGGCATCTTTTTGTGGAGGAAGAAGAGGAGCTCATCAAAGAGAATGATAAAGTTTTAAAAAATGAACTGCGAGATTTGATGTGGTGTTATGCAGGTATACTTCGTGATCAAGAGGGGTTAAAAAAAGCATGTAAAAGGGTAGAAGAGATGTTGCAATTACCGATTGGAAAACTTCTTAAATTACGATTGTTGGTTTCAAAAGAGATCATAACAAGTGCATTAAAACGCGAAGAGTCGTTGGGTGCGCATTATTTAACAGAAAGGAAATAATAGATGCGAATTGTATGGCTTTTGTTGGTATTTATGAACACAATTTGGGCGTCAAATGGTGAAGATTTAACAACGACATGGGTGGGAATTGTTTCCTTAATTGTTTTTGTAGTGGGATATTATGCGGTTGCAACCGAGGAAAATTATCATATCAATAAAGCTAAACCTGCCTTATTTATGGGTACATTTATTTTTATTTTAATAGGTGTGTATAATTTTATCAATAATATTGACCCCACCTCATTAACGCAGAGCGTTGATCATTAATCTTTGAAATAGCAGAGATTTTCTTTTTTCTTATTTTGTAGCAATGACATACATTGAAGTTTTAATTGAAAGACAAGTTTTTGATAAACTCAAATACAACCTTGTGTCTAAAGGGTATAGTTACAAAAAACTTTTTTGGCTTACTGGTCTTTTAGCCTTTTTTATTAGCCCTGTAGCAGACAATCTTACGACAGCGCTTATTTTATCAACGGTTTTAGTTACTATTGAAAAAGAGAATAAAAACTTTTTAGTGCCAGGTGCTATTAATATTGTGGTTGCCGCCAATGCGGGGGGTGCATGGAGCCCTTTTGGTGATATTACAACACTGATGGCGTGGATGTCTGGGAAAGCACCTTTTATTGACTTCTTTTATCTCTTCCCCGCTTCGTTTTTAGGATGGAGTGTGACGGCATGGTTGCTATCATTATCCGTTCCTGCAGAAAAACCTCATTTTGATGTTTCAACAGAGCCTAAAGTTTCTATTTTAATGGGTGGAAAAGTGGTGATTGCCTTAGGTATTGTCACGATTATGTCCGCGGTTTTGTGTCAGCAACTCTTTAAATTGCCACCAATGTGGGGAATGCTTTTTGGTTTGTCGCTTTTAAAGCTTTACAGTTACCGTTTAAAGAGAAAACGGGGGCAAGAGCTCAATACGTTTAAAATGATTGGTAAAATTGAGCACGATACGCTACTCTTTTTCTTTGGAATTTTAGCAGCAGTTGGAGGGCTTCACTTTTTAGGCTACTTAGATTTAGCCGTAAAATTGTATGATAGCGCTGGTCCTACTGTGGTCAACATTGGCGTTGGATTTTTATCGGCTATTGTAGATAATGTTCCTGTGATGAGTGCGGTACTTAAAGCCAACCCAAATATGGGAATGGATCAGTGGTTACTCGTAACATTAACCGCAGGAATTGGGGGCAGTTTAATTAGTTTTGGTTCGGCTGCGGGTGTGGGTGTCATGGGCAAACTTCGAGGTATTTATACCTTTGGTTCACATATGAAATATGCATGGACAGTTCTTGTGGGATATCTGCTCTCATTAGTCATTTGGTATCTGCAGTTTGAAATACTTGATTTATATTAACAGAAGGAAATAAATGAAAGAAGTCCCTATTTTAGTCTTAGATTTTGGGTCACAATATACACAGCTCATTGCACGTAAGCTTCGTGAAAGTGGTGTTTACTGTGAAATTGTCCCTTACAATGAGAAAATTGAAGATATTCAAAAACGAAATCCTAAAGGGATTATTTTAAGCGGTGGCCCTGCTTCGGTGTATGCAAAAGATTCATATCATCCTGATGCAAAAGTTTACGAATTGGGTCTTCCTATGCTAGGGATTTGTTATGGTATGCAACTCTTAACTCAACATTTTGGGGGTAGTGTTATTCCCGCAACACATCAAGAGTATGGTAAAGCAGAGCTTAAATTTGAAAGTGACCATAAAATTTTTAAAGACACAACATGTGGTCAAATTGTTTGGATGAGTCATGGTGATAGGGTGGAAAAACTGCCTGTAGGATTTGAAAAAATTGGTTTTAGTGAGAATTCTCCGTATGCTGCGATTGCCGATGAAAAACGCAATATGTATGCGTTCCAATTTCATCCAGAAGTGTACCATTCTGAACAAGGCACAAAGCTTCTAAAAAACTTTGCAAAGCATATTTGTGGCTGTGAAAGTACATGGAATATGGGCTCATTTGCCAAAGAACAGATCGCTAAAATTAGGGCGCAAGTTGGCGATAAAAAAGTGCTTTGTGGTGTCAGTGGTGGTGTGGATAGTTCTGTGGTTGCAACGCTTTTGGCAGAAGCGATTGGTGATCAGTTGGTGTCCGTTTTTGTGGACAATGGTTTGCTTCGTGCGAATGAACGTGCACAAGTCGAAGCGATGTTTAAAAGCCGCAATGTTCCATTGATTACGGTTGATGCTAGTGAGAAATTTTTAAGCCGTTTAGCAGGAGTGAGTGATCCTGAGAAAAAGCGTAAAATTATTGGTGAAACATTCATCGAAGTTTTTGATGAAGAGGCGAAAAAACATAATGGCATTGAGTTCTTAGCACAAGGGACACTCTACACTGACGTGATTGAATCTGTCTCAGTAAAAGGTCCTTCTAAAACCATTAAATCACACCATAACGTAGGTGGGCTTCCTGATTGGATGAGTTTTGAGCTCATTGAACCACTGCGTGAAATTTTTAAAGATGAGGTCAGAATCTTAGGAGCAGAACTTGGTCTGCCAAAAGATATGCTAAGTCGCCATCCTTTCCCAGGCCCTGGTCTTGCGATTCGTATTATGGGTGAAGTAACGAAAGAAGATTTAGTCTTGCTTCGTGCCGCTGATGTCATTATGTTGGAGGAGCTTCGCGCAACAGGTTATTATGAAAAGACATGGCAGGCTTTTACGGTTCTTTTAAATGTAAAAAGTGTGGGTGTTATGGGTGATAATCGAACCTATGACAATACCATTTGTGTCAGAATTGTAGATGCAACAGATGGCATGACAGCAACCTTTGCACATATCCCGCATGCTATTTTAGAAAATATTAGTCGACGTATTATCAATGAAGTCAATGGCATTAATCGTGTCGTCTATGATATCTCTTCAAAGCCACCTGCCACAATTGAATGGGAATAAAAAATAATGATCTACCTCTTTAGCGATCAAGCGCATAAAGGCGTAGAGCATTTGCCTTTGTTTGAAATTGTTTTCATCCCCTCATCATTAATGCTTGAGGGGGTTGATGCTATTATTTTTACTTCTAAAAATAGTGTTAAGGCTCTTGAGCTTTGTGGTATAACTTGGCAAGATAAGGCGTGTTACGCTATAGGGGAGGGGACTGCCACAGCCATACGCACTTATGGTGGAAATCTTGTTTTTACATGTAAAAATTCATATGGCGATCTCTTTGCCCATGAATTGATTCCGCTCTTAAAAAATAAGCGTGTCTTTTTTCCTCGTGCAAAAGAGGTAATTTCTCCATTATTTGAGATTTTAAGTACAGAAGGTGTAGACATTTTTCAACACGTGATGTACGAAACAAGATGTAAGCAGTACGATACTTCTTATGCTCCGCAGAAAAATGCGATTCTCATTTTACGTCACCCTCAACCGTTCATTGCTTTTTAAAGAATTTTTCATGGGATGAAAGTTATCGTGCTATTGTTATTGGTACGAAAACAGCAGCCGTTTTACCTTTACATGTAAAACCGCTCATTGCCGATGTACAAACGATAGAGCATTGCATTGCATTGGCAAAAGCTCTTTAGAAGCTAAATTTATTTATAATTAATCAACATTAGTCATGTAAATGCCTGGGTGATGCGACAACCGTTTTCATGAGGGTCCAACAAATAGTATACGTGGAATTTCGTACATTTTTGGTGTGCCTGTGGTTTCGTTTGAGCTTTGATAAAAAGTGAGAGATTGCAGCCTAAAGAAAAGGTCAATTCCCAGAAGTTGGCTTATTAGGGCCGCTTCAATCTCGGAACGCTCACTTGGGTTTTTACATGTAAAAGAAAATAAAGATTTTTTTTGGAGAATAAGTGATGAAAGTCATGGTTGTTGGAAGTGGTGGTAGAGAGTATTCTATAGGTTTAGCCCTCAAAAAAGACCCAAATGTGAGTGAACTATTTTTTGCACCTGGAAATGGTGCGACTCCGCAACTAGGACGCAATGTTACATGTAAAGATTATGAAGCCTTAGCAGATTTTGCAAAAGAGAACAAGATTGACTTAACCGTTGTTGGAC
>JAJOKG010000011.1 GCA_021206415.1 Sulfurospirillum sp.
AAACGTCTTAGTTGTGACATTTACGACAGAACAATCTTTTTAATAAGCCCTCAATTTTTTGTACGATTGATGGAACTTTGTATATGGCGTATCAGTTAAAGAGTGTTCAAAAGTCTCTATCCGTATGAGACGCAAAAAAAGTGAGTATGATTTTTGTTTAGGAGTCAATCCATGAGAGTTTTTTTACTGTTTTCTCTATTTTTTTTCTTCTTTGTACGCACATCCTGTGAGTTACAGTATTGATTTACATGTAAGCTATAACGAAAGAGAAAAAAGCGTGAGTGTTGCATGTGAAAGCGATAGCCGCAATAAATGTGGTTTGCATGATTTTCATCTGCTCAATGCACAAGGGGAGATTTTTAAAACCGCTTCGTTTCCATTTATGAAGGAGAGCATAACGCTAGAATCTGCTCAAAAACCTGCCAAAATGATTTTTTATTTACGTCAAATTCCTGAACACACCTATATTGTGCTCTTTGAATAGGCTTACATGTAAGAACAAAACGCTTTAGGGTGTGGGTACTTTTATGGTGTAACCAATACCTCGTATGTTGAGAATAAAATCTTCTTTTAAATGATTTTTTAAGCGATTGACTTCGGTGCGGATGGTAGCATCATCCACATACGTGTCAAAATCATCCCAGACACGTTCTCTAAACATATCGTAGCTACAGACAAAACCTCTATTGTGCGTGAGAAATTCTATAATTTGCAGTTGGCGTTTGGATAAAACCTGAGGCTCATCGTGAAAATAGAGTGTCATATTTTCACAGTTAAAACTGTAAGAACTTGAGAGCCGTTTATGACACATGACTTTTGTCGCTGTTTTGGCGATTCTATCAATGCGAATGGTCAGTTCTTTTAAGTGAAATGGTTTTTTGAGATAGTCATAACATCCAAGTTCAAAGGCACGGGAAATATCTTCAATATCAATCAGTGCAGAGATGAAAATAATAGGTATGGCTTTTTTTTGTGTATGTAAGGTCTCTAAAATGCTTAATCCATTGATGTTTGGTACATTAATATCAAACACAAGTAAATCAAATTTTTTCTTTCTCTAAAACAGTTAAACAGACATTGCCATCTCGTACGGAAGTTAGTGTGTGTCCAATGCCGGTTAAGTATTTTGTAATGGACTCATTCAATAAAATATCATCTTCTAGGAGTAAAATTTTCATGCGTTTTCAACCTTAAATTCATTAACAAAAAGAGGTAAGCTTTTCGTCTGAGAGGAGTTTTATTTTGACATTTTTCTTCCTTGCAGATTTCTTTTAACAAGATTTAGACCTAGTCCAAATCCATCTTTTGCTTTTTTCTTCTCGATAGTACTCTTCAAATATTTTTTCAGGTTTTTGAATTTTTCGTGAGTGTGATGCGATACAAAAAAGATAACGCTCTTCCTCTTTTTTAAGGGAAACAATAATATTTTCATTTTCAAAGGTATATTTGATAGCGTTGGTGAGGTTGTTATCAATGATGCGCTGTAATTTTGTTTCGTTAAAAAAGATTGTTGCTCTCTCGCAGTTGGTTTCAAAAATAAAAAGCGATTTCGCTTTTTGTGCAACTTGTGCAAAAAACTCAATGCGACTACGAATATAATCGACCAAATCAATTTGATGCTTGAGATAGTGAACATGGTCTTTTTTTGACCAAATAACTCAAATCATCGTACATCGAAAAAAATACTTTTTAACCGCCACTTCGATGTTTTCCAAATAAACACTTCGTCCAAATTCCATTTCATGGAGTTCTATGTTGCTCATAATGACGCTAAGTGGGGTATTCATCTCATGAACGGTGTAGCGTAAAAACTGTTTGTGCGATGCCAACAAATTTTCAGAGTAATTCATCTGCGCTTCTAGCCGTTTGGACTGTTCGTCATAATCCCTTGCACTTTGCTCTATGAGGTGGGTTAAGGATTGGATGGCTTTAGAATAGGAGGTATTTTTTTTAGGTTCTTCTTTTGGGAAAATTTCTAAGGCACGCAAAGGTTTTGTGGATTCACTGAGTGCTACAACGGTTAAGGTTTGATTGAGCAGTTTATTGCTCCCTTTATGGTGGTAAAATTCTGAATAGGTGAAAAATCCAGCAGCAGGAGCGATTTTTGAGAAAGAACCAATGCCAAGTTTGATAAGAAAAGGCATAAACCTTCTGCGAGCCATACACGAAAAGATATAAAAAGATTCGATATTGATAGTGTGTAAATTTTCTAAGACTTCGATGGGGTCTCTCATTAAAGATTCAGCGTCTCCAAAACCAATTCTTACCTCATCGCCTTCGTCTAAATTCCCACTATAACTAAAGCTTCCATCTTCATGTTTAGCGATGACAGCGCGTGCCATCGTGATACCATTTTTTTCCAAGATAAGGGGAAATTCAATTTGAGAAAAATCGCTTCCTAAGTATTTATCATAAAAAGAAGAGGCTTTCATATTGTCGATGAGGTAAACCCGATTGTCCTTGACTTTGGTAACGGTATGTTTTAGTCCAATCGGCTTCCAATCAAATTTATAATCGGTGGCTACATGTAAAATATCGGAGTTCAATGAAACCCCCACAACACCTTCACTTAAAAGGGTGTTTTGTGAAGAGATATAGGTCTGTTCAAACTTGCCATTGTCGCCTGCCATACCGCCACAAATAGGAACTGTGGCATTGAACGCTTCCACACCTTTTAAAAATTTTTCGGCATTCATTTTGGTGCCATCAGAAAAGAGAATGAGGAGTTTTGTTGTGGGTGTAATGAGCTTAGAAGCGATGTGCATGCCACATTGAAAAGAGTCACCATCGTTAGCAAAGGCGGTTTGAATAGAGGTGTTTTGAAAAACGCTTATAGAGATAACACTACGTGATGTGGTAATAGATTCGCCATAGATTTCCCCATCGGTTGTCGTTCCGATACAAATGGCATAAGGGAGACGTTCTAAAATGGTTTGGCTCAGTCTTTGTAGGACTTCTTTGCTTTGTCCACAAAAGATTTGCACTAAAAGATGTTTTTCCTCTTTAAAGGAAGAAAAATCTATCAGCGCATCTATAGAACCTGCTTCATAACAAAAATTTTTTGTTCGCATAAAACGTTCTCCTTCTTTGTGCACAGAAGATAACAAATATGAACTTGTAACTTATTGCGTCTATAAAAGTATACATGAAATAAAAGAGTTTTTTGTAACAAAATCACACACTATTTTGGTAGAGGATTTAAAAGAATCCTTCTTGCTATATTCATGCTACAGTCCTGCTATATGATGGTTACTAAGAGATTGAAGATAAAAAATAACTACCAAATGGGAGGCTAAAGAATACTTTAAGAAACGTAGGTGAGAGACTCAGAAGTGAATCTCTCATGGTGGGTTTTTAAAGGTGAGCTTTTTAGGAAACTTATGGGACGTAATATGCAAAAAAAAGCATAGAGTGTAAGTGTGACATGAATTTTCAAAAAAGCTTGTGGAAACGAATATGTTATTTTGCATATTTTACATGTAAAAAGTAACGAATACACTCTTAAAAAGGAAAACGATGTTAAAAAGAACAGTTATGATCAATGGCGCAAAAACAACATTTGTTGCGGATGCGGAAGAGAAATTGTCAGATGTGCTTCGAAAACAGTTGGGTTTAACAGGCACAAAAGTAGGCTGTGGTAGCGGTGAATGTGGTACATGTACGGTTATTTTAAATGGTAAATTGGTACGTTCATGTATTACCAAAATCAAAAAAATTGAAGATAACGATGAAATCATTACTGTTGAGGGTGTTGGAACCAAAGACAACCTCCATCCTGTTCAAATTGCTTGGATGGTACACGGTGGTGCACAATGTGGTTTCTGTACTCCAGGTTTCATTGTTTCATCCAAAGCATTGTTAGAGCAAAACAATAACCCAACCCGTGAAGAGGTACGTGATTGGTTCCAAAAAAATAAAAACCTCTGCCGTTGTACAGGTTATAAACCTTTGGTTGATGCGGTCATGGACGCTGCAAAAATTGTTCGTGGTGAAATGAGTGTCAAAGAGTTTTGGAAAACTATTCCAGAGGGTGCTTCTTTGATTGGTTCAAAACTGGTACGTCCATCTGCGATGGCAAAAGTTATGGGAACATGGGATTTTGGTGCAGATTTAGGATTGAAGCTTCCTGAAAACACCCTTCATGCAAAAATCGTTCAAGCCAAAGTTTCTCATGCAAACATCCTCTCTATTGACACCGAAGAAGCGAAAAAAAGTTCCTGGCGTCGTAGCCGTATTGACCTATAAAGATGTTAAAGGAACGAATCGCATTAACGGTTTGGCGTTTCCATCTAATAAAGGTGATGGTTTGGATAGACCGATTTTAAATGACAAAAAAATCTTCCAATTTGGTGATGCGATTGCTATCGTTCTAGCGGATAATGAAAAAGCAGCCCATGCGGGTGTCGATAAAGTTAAAGTCGAAATCGAAGAGTTACCAGCTTATATGAACGCCCCTGATGCAATGGCGGAAGATGCGATTGAAATTCATCCAGGTACACCAAACGTTTACTTTACCAACTACATTGCAAAAGGGAGTGAAACTACACCGATTATGGCAAGTGCTCCGTATGTGGTTGAAGATAGTTTCTACACACAACGCCAACCTCACTTACCTCTTGAGCCAGATGTTGGTTTTGCGTATGTTAATGATGAGGGAAAACTCATTATTCACTCAAAAAGTATTGCACTTCACTTCCATGCCTTGATGATTGCTGAGGGTGTGGGCATGAAAGCTGAGGATGTTTTCATTGTTCAAAATAACACAGGTGCAACCTTTGGTTATAAATTTAGCCCAACGATTGAAGCGCTTTTAGGTGTAGCAACCTTAGCGACTGGAAGACCTGTTTATCTTGAATTTAACATGTTCCAACAAATCACCTACACCGGTAAACGCTCACCTTTTTGGACAACCATGAAAATGGCAGCAGATAAAGAGGGAAAAATCTTAGCCTTAGAGTCTGATTGGAGTGTTGATCATGGACCATACTCAGAATTTGGTGACCTTTTAACCCAACGTGGTTTCCAATTTGGAGGGGCAGGGTATAACATCCCTAGTATCCGTGGTAATGGACGTACCGTTTGTACCAACCATGGTTGGGGTTCAGCATTCCGTGGATACGGCGCTCCTGAAATCATGTTCCCTTCTGAAGTACTGATTGACGAGTTGGCTGAAAAAGTAGGTATGGATCCGTTTGATTTTAGATATAAAAACATCTATAGAGAAGGCTCAACCACTCCAACGGGATGTG
>JAJOKG010000004.1 GCA_021206415.1 Sulfurospirillum sp.
GCGAGGATTGCGTTGAGCTGAAAAAAAGTGTACCACAGCAACTGACAATTTTACTGATATTTAAAGAGGTGAAAAAGAGAATTTCAAGCACAATTTCTGCGACAAAAAAAGAAAAAAGCTATCCCAAAAAAAGAGCGATTTTTGCCTGATATAAGGCTGTAATTCGCTTTCAACATCTCTTACATGTAAAAGAAGCCAAAAACCAAAAAGGTAGAGATTCAGCAGTTTAAAAAGTAGTAAAAAAAGTCCAAAATCAACAGAATTCACAACTCCTGCTGCACACATCGCCCCTGTAATAATCCCTGAGAGTGTATCGCAGGTATAAATAAAAAATAAAAAAAAGCGGTACTTTGAGCATAAAAATATATTTGATAATCAGCCCAACCAAATAAGACTCTTTTTCTAAACGGTACTGAAGCAAACTCGTAGCATCCCTATCCCAATACCAATAGAGTTTCAATGAAAGCACAAACGCAATACTGGAGAAAAAAAAGAAACAAGCCATCCAGCATTAAAATAGCAATAATTTCAGGTGTCAATGTCATGAAATCATCACTCCATTTTTAAGCTCAATCTGCTGGTCAACAAAAGGAAGATTAAAAAATTGTGAATCATGTGTTGCGATCAACAAGGTCACACCACGCTTTTTTAGATCATGCATGGTTTCAATAAACTGCTCGGACAACACCGCATCAAGATTGGCTGTTGGCTCATCGGCAATAATAATTTTAGGCTCATTCACAAGCGCTCTTGCAATGGCAACACGTTGCTGTTCTCCCCCAGAGAGATGCCGACACAAAGCGCTGGCTTTATGAGAAATAGCGCACAACTGCATCACCTCTTGAATCCTTTTTTCCATAACCTGAGCAGTTAAATTCTCTGGAATCAAAGGCAATGCGATATTGTCTCGCACACTCAGGGTCGGAATTAAATGGTAACGCTGAAAAATAAACCCTATGTTTTCCCGTCTAAAATGTGCACTAAAAGGCTCCATTAACTTCGAAATGCGCTTTCCATCAACCACCACATCACCCGTAGTCGGTTTACTCAGCCCTGCGATTAAAGAGAGAATGGTACTCTTTCCACTCCCACTTGCCCCCTTTAAAAGAACACACTCACCTGCTTTTACATGTAAAGAAATATCCCTAAGCGCATCGATACGTTGCGCTTCTGTTTCATAGCATTTATAGACATTTTTTAGCACAATCATCGAAGCACCTCATCAGCATCTAACATGGCTGCTCTCCATGAGGGAATCATCACCGAGCCGATATACACAGGCACACTCAGCAAAAAAAGCAATACAATCATGGGAATATTGACATAAAAAGGTAGTTCAAAAGAGGGCTTTAGGGTTGAATAGCCTACAAAAAGAGAACGAAGCACAGGCGCATCGAAAAAGAAAACATAAGCCATAGAAAGTGCTAAAGCGAGTAAAAAAGCTCCAAAACAGAGAATAAAACTCTCATAAAAACGCTCTTTTAAAATGTCATCCATGCTCCAACCCAATGCCTTTAAAATACCAATTTCTCTCTTCTCTTCTGAGCTTAAACCACTGAGCTTATCGTAAATAATCATAAAAAAAGTAAACGCACTCACCACAAAAAGGCTGAGAAAAAAGCCACTTTTATAATCAAAAATGTTCTGATAACTCACACGAATATCCTCTTTCGTTACCACACGCATATCAGGATATTTTTGATTGATTTTACTCACAATCGTAGAAATTTCTTCAGGATTTTTCACCTTAAGTACCAAATCGGTTGCCTCATCCTTCGCCATTCCAAAAATTTCATACGCACTCTTTTTGGGGAGCAAAATCATATCGTTTGCTTGAAGAGAAACATCGGCATTAAAACTCCCCACAATATGCATACGCTTCCATTTTCCATCCGCAGTGACAAAGTTGAAAAAATCTTGGTAATAATTCTCTTCCAAAATCTTCTTCACACCTGCCCCCACAATCATACCACCCTCTTTTTCCAAAGCCTTCACATCGTAGGCATCAACAACATTTTGCAAACTCTCTTTATAACTTTGCTCAAACGCATCAATACCCACCACCGAGAAATTAACCCCTGCAACTTTAAAATAATAATACCCCCACACACGAGGAATCACTGAAGCCACACCCTCAATTTCTAAAAGTGGCTCCACCCTTTTTAAAGGAACATTGATCTGTTTTCCCGCTTGTAAACGTTGAAGCGTAAGCTCTGGTAGATGCTCAATGCTCACATTTAACTCATGTTTGATAGCATCTGAAATAAATAAAACAGAAGCCAATAAAAAAATAAGAAACGTTAAAATAAAAAAAACAAAAAGTGTTTTTGCCCCTTTTCGCATTAAAGAAAAGAGCGCAAATTCAAGTAAATAGATGTTAAATTTCATGGCTCAACTCTCCTTCCACTCATGGAGACATACGGAGCATAGTGGTAAACAAACGTTGATGGAAAATATTCCAAAAGCTCAGGTGAGTCACCAAAAATAGAAAAAACATCACTCAAACTTCGATGCCTTACATAACGAGCTTCCCCCACCAAACTCAAATCAGGCAATCCTACATGAGCGATAAAAAGTGCTTTTTTATTCATGGCTTCTTGCGTCATACTTCGTGTATTATAAAGATACAAAAATTCTACCGCTATACAAACACTCACACATATAAAAAAATCCTATAAGAAAAAAAGTACTCCGTGCCATTGACGCATAAATCCTTCAAAAAATGTTTGCCTTTTAAAAAACATAAGTGTAACATTTTAATCTTCATATGCTAATTTAGTGTTAAATGGGTTTTACATGTAAGCCTATATCGTGGTATAGTACATGAAATTTTTAGAGGAACACCGATGCGTTATTTGATTTTTGTAACCTTGATTTGGGCGTTTTCATTTAGTTTTATTGGCGAGTTTTTATCAGGTTCTGTTGATAACTATTTTGCTGTGCTCATTCGTGTCTCTATCGCTTCGCTTATTTTTTTGCCTTTAACCCGTTTTCGTGACATCCCTAAAACCTTAGCACTTAAAATCATGCTCATCGGAAGCGTTCAAATCGGTCTCATGTACCTTTTTTTCTACCACTCTTTTTTATATATCAGCGTGCCTGAGGTCATTTTATTTACCATTTTTACGCCTATGTACGTCACCCTTGTGTATGATGGCTTAAAAATGCAGTTCAAACCCCTCTATCTTATCAGCACAGGAGTAGCGGTTTTAGGAGCATACATCATTCGCTATCATGCCATTAACTCGGAGTTTATCGTAGGATTTTTACTTGTTCAAGGCGCAAACCTCGCGTTTGCCATCGGTCAAAGTGGCTACAAAAAAGTGATGGAGTCCTACCCCACTATCTCTCAAAAAGAGATTTTTGGTTACTTTCACTTTGGTGCCTTTTTCGTCAGCCTCATCGCCTTTTTACTCTTTGCCAACCTCGGAAAAACGTCCCCTTCTTTGCTTCAATGGGGCATTTTACTCTGGCTTGGATGTGTTGCTTCAGGTGTGGGCTATTTTTGGTGGAACAAAGGAGCGTGTGAGGTGGATGCAGGTGTTTTAGCGATTATGAATAACGCTTTAGTGCCTGTGGGACTCTTAATGAATCTTCTGCTCTGGGGAAGTAAAACCAATCTCACCTTACTGCTTTTAGGAAGCATTGTTATTGCTTTTTCGCTTTGGTTGCACTCTTTTTTTATGCGTTATTACGCACGTCACAAAACAATTTAATCCTCTTTACATGTAAAGAATCTCTTTCTTTGCTATTGTTTTTATTTTATCGTCATTTTTACTTTAAAAAAATTTACACGTGTTTTAATCTTAAGTATTTTAATAACTTTACTTGACATTATCTAAAAATAGCGCTATGATTCTGAAAATTTTAAAGGAGGCACTATGATAGAACAGAAAAAACGAAGTATTGCAAAAGCCATCTCATGGAGAACACTTGGGACAGTCGATACAATGCTGATTAGTTTTATCGTCACAGGAAGCCCTTTGGCGGCTGTTTCTATCGGTGCTTTTGAACTGATTACCAAAACCTTGCTTTACTATTTTCATGAACGTGCATGGAATAAAATACGTTTTGGCAGAGAAAAAGAACAACCAGAGTATCAGATATGAATCGAAGTTATGAAATAAAAATCACCGAAGCCCTGCACATGCTTTACACCCGTATTGGTGAGAAAAATCTCAACGTCACCTTAGCGTTTAGCCACCAAAGTGAAGATGCCATATCACTCTCTTTAGCGCAAAAAGCAGGCATTGCCTTTCGTGTTTTTACACTCGATACGCACAAGCTTTTTCCTGAATCGCTTGCCTACGAAAAAGAGATAGAAGCTTTTTTTGGCATCACGATTGAACGCTTTAGCGCAGAGGATGCGACCATCAAAGCTCTTGAGGAAAAAGTCGGAGAGTATGGCATTTTTGATGACATTTCCCTTCGCAAAGAGTGTTGTCACGTACGTAAAATTCTTCCTTTAAAAGAGGCGTTAAAAGGGTATCAAGGGTGGATAAGTGGTATTCGAAGTGCCCAATCCATCACACGAGCCAATACCCCTTTGATGGAGTATGATGAGAATTTCAAGCTCTTAAAATTCAACCCCTTAGCCAATTTTAGCGATGAGGATGTGAAACGCTACATGCAAGAGCATGCCATTCCTAAAAATGCCTTGTATGCCAAAGGGTTTAAAAGCATCGGCTGTAAACCCTGTACTAGGGCGGTTGGAGAAGATGAAGAGATTAGAGCGGGTCGTTGGTGGTGGGAAAACCCTGAACATAAAGAGTGTGGATTGCACCTTCATAAAAATTAATACGACTTTGCATATACCAAAGTAAAAGCGAAGCGTGGGCTCACTGCCGAAGTGAACTCAGCGTTAGCGTAGCCAAAAGGAGCTTTGCTCTGTTGGCGTTATAAAAATTAAGGAAATAAAAAATGGATCATTTAGACAGACTCGAAGCCCAGAGTATCTATATTTTGCGAGAAGCGTGTCGAAGCTTCCCAAACCTTGCCATGCTTTGGAGCATCGGCAAAGATAGCACGGTGCTCTTATGGCTCACACGAAAAGCATTTTTTTCTCATGTGCCTTATCCGTTGGTGCACATTGACACGGCGTTTAAAGTACCTGAGATGATTCGCTACCGTGATGAAATCGCCGTACAATGGGATTTAAACTTGGTCGTGGGGCAAAATAAAGACGCCCTAGCGAAAGGTGAAACCTTTGTGAACGGTTTAGACAGGCTTAGTTGCT
>JAJOKG010000153.1 GCA_021206415.1 Sulfurospirillum sp.
GATAGGATTACATAAAACGTAAACATCTTCTTACATCCAATTACTAACAGCATTGGCAAACTCTAAACCCACAACACATAAGGTAAAAAAAGTGTTCACGGTAAAGCAGTTTACGCTCTAGATTCATTCGTCTCATTGCAGCTCCTTTATTCTTTTTTTTATGAGAAAATTATAGGACAAATTGAAAAATAATTCAAGGCAATAAACTATTTATAAAAGCAGTTTAGA
The DNA here is from genome assembly GCA_021206415.1 of Sulfurospirillum sp. Taxonomy (GTDB): domain Bacteria; phylum Campylobacterota; class Campylobacteria; order Campylobacterales; family Sulfurospirillaceae; genus Sulfurospirillum. The sequence goes on from JAJOKG010000153.1 coordinate 229, forward strand.
TTCTTTAAACATATTTATATAAATACTTATTTTTTCAAAAAAGTCAAGGGGTCCGCATTTTTACAATTCTAGGAGATTTTTAAGCAAATCCGGTTATACTTTTACACACATATGAGATTAAAATCTATCTATATACCTATAAAAGAGACAACCAATGAATAAAGAACGACTCAACCGTGCGTTTGAACACGCTGGGCTTAGTAAAAAAGAGTTTGCGAAGCTTTTAAATATCAATGCACAAAGTGTCTATGCGTGGGAATCTACCCAGAGTGCTCCGTATTGGATCTACTCGTGGTTAGAGAATTATGCTAAGGCTCGGATGTTTGATAAGATGATGGAGTTAGCTAAAGCGATGGAACATCCCAACCTTTAACCCAAGAAAAAAAGGCACCGTATGAAAATTATTATCCTAGATACCGAAACCACAGGAGGAGGGCAGGGTGATCGTATTTGCCAACTTAGCTTCCTGGTTTGCAATGAAGACCTAGAAATAGAGGCAATTTACAATGATTTATGCACCCCACCGCTTCCTATCTCCTTTGAAGCCATGGCCATTCATCATATTACTCCTGAGATGTTAGAGGGAAAAGAAACGTGTCAAGAGAGCAGGGCGTATCAAGCCTTATGTGAACTCAACCACCCCTCCAACCTCCTTGTCATTCAAAATGCCGCCTTTGATTTAGGGATGCTAGAAAAAGAGGGCTATATCTCGAAGATGCAACTTATTGATACCTTTAGAATCCTCAGAGCCTATTACCCCAACGATGGCACCTCTTCAAGCCTTCAGTATAAACGGTACCAATGGGGACTCTACCGCTACGAAGCAGAACAATGTCGGCAATTAGGCATTACCCTGAGTGCCCATGATGCCTTAAGCGATGTGATTGTGCTTAAAAACCTGTTTGAAAAACTTAGCACGGATCACTCCTTGCCTAAAATGATTATAGCCTGTGAAGCACCGATCATCTTAGAATACATCCCGTATGGTAAACACAAAGGAAAACGCTTTGTTGATGTTGCTAAAGAGGCACGAGGTGATTTGCATTATATGCTCAAGAGTGAAAGCTTAGACCAAGACATCAAAGCATCCATCGAACACGCACTTGATACAACCAAAGAAACAGCAGTGCTGACCATTGCCTTTGGAAAGTATGCCGGTAAAACTCCACAAGAGATCTTAGAGATTGATCGCAATTATCTGTATTGGTTACACACCAAAGCTGAAAATTTGCATGAAGAGCTCAAAGAGCAGATTGGAAAACTGTTGGTATCGATTCCCTAAAGAAAAACAATGAATCACGCTTTATTGGACACAAGGCTGTCCAAACCGATAGCTATACTTTTATGCAAAGAAGAGGAAAAAAATATTTTGGACAAAACCTGTCTTTTCTCTTCGTTACACTGTTCTCATAAATGCTATGAGATAAAGGATAGAAGCGTATGACCCAAAAGATGTTAATATGCACCCTATGTGCACACACCATTGATGAAAAAAGAATCATAGAGTTGTTTGAAAAAGATCAAACACACCTTATCCAACATTGCACCAACTGTAACACCTTACACCCAATCAAAAAGAGCAATATCAAACGCTGGTTAGGTCTTGCCTTGAAACACCCGTTTCGCTTTAGTGCCTATAGAAAACGTGCTAAAAAAAAACTGTATCCAGTGTGATCCCCTTCTTTTGGTGCAGTGGAACGGACGTTTTCTATGTCGATATTAGGGGGAATTGAGAAAATCCCATTAAAGATATATATACGGGCTATCGTGACAAAGGCGCTGTTTTTGAAAATCTTGTTTATCTTAAACTCAAGCATAAACATCTTCGTTATGTTTATGAAGGAAGTAATGAAATAGATTTTTTTACAGATGATGAAGCGCTTATTGAAGTGAAGTACAATTCTGTGTTAAATGAGAACCAACAAAAGCTCTTTGAGAGCTATCCTGCCAAAGAACGCAAGGTTGTTGATTCTGCAAAAGCTTTTATTGTATTGTAGGGGGCAGGGTGTTGTCAAACGAAGTGTAAAATATATGATTCTTTTTACACTTCGTTTGCAATATTATCAGGATTAATGTAGAGGCAGCTCTCAACCCACTCATGTTGTAGTATTTTTGAAGTAATAGAAGTCTTACCAGATCCATTTGGACCGGCAATGATGATGAGGACAGGTTTTTTCATACTTTGATGGTATGTAATTTCAGGCGAGCTTTTTGTATTTCCGTAGCAATTGATTCACGCAATTGCTTTTTTACAATTAACGGCTTTCTTTTTTCGCTTCCGTGGCAACATCATGCATCAATACGCGTAGCTCATTATCAGATGGCTCTTGCATTGTCATCAAAACGGCTCTTTGCATCTATTGTCCTTGAAGTATATATTTTCCACATGACTAATTTTTTAAAAGCATAGCAAGTGAAGGATTGGTTGGTTTAAAAGTACATGTCAATTTTAACTCTGCGGTTGACAATTCTTAACGTTTACAAAAACATATACCCTAAAGACTTATAAACACTCATTCTCTTACGGTACATTTTTGAAAAGATTTTATCTGAATCGTTGATATCAATAACAACCAAGTCGCGCGTATGGTCTCTTCCAATTCGACCTAGAATCTGAATGAGTCTAGAAGGGTGAGAAATTGGAGTCGCTAAAATAAGCGTATCTATATTTTTAAGATCCATCCCCTCTCCTAACAAACTAGTCGTTCCTAGTGTCACATTAAACAATGCACCTGTGGTTCGAAGCCTTGCAATCACCAAGGCACGCTCTTTAGAATTCATCCCACCATGTACGATTTCATGATCAATCGTGTTTACATGTAATGCAGAAGAAAGATGCGTAATATGTTCAATTCGATCACTGAGTAACAGAATTTTACGATGAATATTCTGCTTGATAGCATTGAGTAAAAGGTCATTGCGAGTTTGATTTGCAATTAACTCAGAAATCATTGCATGGTACTCGTCTTCTTTACTTTCAAAAGTACTTCTAAGTTCGATAACTTTTTTAATGCGCCCATCGTGTTTAACGTGTTTATATAAGACATCACCCAAAGCATAATTAACAAAGGGTGTTTTACTATCGGTTCGCTGCAAGGTTGCACTAAAGCCATAGGCTCTTATTCCATTAAAAGCTTTAATCGCTTGATAAGCACTGTAAGAAGCCGCATGATGGCACTCATCGACTAAGAGTAGACCGTATTTATCCCTGATAAAACTATCACCTTCGATTTCAATCGCATTGGCTAACGATTGCACGGTTGCAATATCAACCGTTTCAAGAAGTTTTTTTTCGGCTACCATGAAAAGTGCCAATCTGTTTTTTAGAGAGTCCTGTCCATTTTGTGATTTCATCAATCCATTGTTTGAGCAGTTCCATTTTATTGACAAGAATAAGTGTTTTTAACCCTAGTTGGCTCATCAAAGCAATGGCAATCAGCGTTTTACCAAATCCTGTTTGTGCATGCAATATTCCTCTTTCAGTTGAATCTATGAGTGCTTCAAGTGCGAGTATTTGTTCTTCTTTTAATGTCGCTTTGAACTCCAGTGGTTCTAAAAGTTTTGGCGCACTTCTTTTGTCATCAAAAACAATTTGACAATCACTCTTCTCAAACAGTTCACCTACATCATCTAATACACCTAGCGGTAAGATAAGATATCTTTCATCCATCTCAAAGGCACTTAAAAAACGAGGAATATGCACCACTATTTTTTTCAATTTTTGTGCTTTGATATAATCTGGATTGGAAAAGGTGACAAGTTGCATAAGCCTATAAATAGCTTTTTTGGAGAGATCTTTTTTGGGAATGTAAATGGCATTATCAAGAACAATTTCAAGCGATTCTGGTAAAGGTACTTTAGAGGTTCTATCAGCAACTCTTTCCCATGGAGGCATATACAAGGATTCATTCGCATACGTATGAAACTCTTCTTTGCCGGTGAGCTCATACACTAAAGAAGAGGAAACCTCTTCAATCTGTTCTAAAAAAAAGAAACTGGTTTTCATAGGCTTCTAGGGTATTAGAATCAAAGAAAAGAGTGCCCTTATTGGCTTTTGCACTGCTAAAATGCAAAGGTACGGCAATCAAATTACCAAGACCATCTTCTGGAACAAAATCTTGACTCGGGAAAAAGCGATCAAATGTGCTCAAGCTTAATGAGGTTTTACTAAACGCATCGTTGAGAATAAGATCGCCAAGCCTTCTGGCATTAATAGCAAGAACAGGTGCGTCAAACCACATCCAAAGATGAACACCTTTGCCTGATTTTGAAAGCTCTGGGTAGAGTGTAATACCAAACTTCTTAGCACTTTCAATAATGGATTGGGCATCCTCAAGTGCTTTCGAGCGAGAAAAATCACCGTTATAGGCTTTATCATCCAAATCAACGACAAGGAAAATACAACGATTACTTCTTTGCATCGCGTAAGAGCCTAAGCGTATTTTTCCTTGCAAATGAAGTTTAATAGCTTCATCGGTGAGTGGTAAATACGTGAATGTTTTACTCTCATACGTGTCTTTTAGCGGATAGTAGCCTTTTTTTATTTTGGCGCTCTTTGGCGTAAACATCCATTCTTGCAAAGAAGCGCTTTTTAAACAGAGCAATCTTTTCAAAAGAAGGTAATTGGTAAAACGTCAACTCTTTTTTTAATGTCTCAATGGAAGCTTCAATAAGACGCTTTTGTGCTAGTAATTCCTTGAGTTTTAGATGTTGATTCACTTAAGTATCCTACTAAACATCTTCTAAACTCAAAAGTTTCCACTGGATAGTATAGTCTGGATAATCCGTTAAGAGTTTTTTAGCCTTTGCCTCAAGCACACTCAGCTCTAAACGTTTTTTTGCAAGT
>JAJOKG010000051.1 GCA_021206415.1 Sulfurospirillum sp.
CATGATTTTCATTTTTTTCATCACTGTAGTATGTTGTTACACTGAGTAACTTGAAGCCTAATTCTAAAGGCTGCAATCGATTAGCCGTTGCAATATTTTTTAATTTCTTTTACAACATTACTGGTATCAATAACAATTGATTTAAATTCAGAAGATACTTGATTGTTTTCTTTTGCTTGGTCTGAATTTTGCCCTTTAATTTTATCGAGTATGCCCAAGATAACACCTTTACATGAATAAACTTTAAATTGTCTGATTTAGATATCGGCGAATACAGCGTATGTATGAAGCATGGTAGCAAAAATTAGATAAAAATTTTGTTTAAACGATTTTTGGATACCATTTCGCATGCTTATTAAAATTTTTTTTACAAATAGTATTGGAACCTTGGTGTCGCGAATCTTTGGCTTTATTCGTGATATGCTTAGTGCCTCGATTTTAGGGGCAAATATATACAGCGATATTTTCTTTGTTGCCTTTAAATTTCCCAATCTTTTTCGTCGTATTTTTGCAGAGGGTGCTTTTACCCAAAGTTTTATTCCCAGTTTTATTCAAACCACGAAAAAAGCGCTTTTTACTTATACTATTTTCACACGTTTTTTTATTTTTTCTACTCTTTTTTTCCCTTATCGTAACACTCTTTAGTGAATTTTTTGCCAAGATTATTGCCTTTGGATTTGATGACGAAACGGTAGCACTTAGCGCTCCTTTTTGTTGCTATTAATTTTTACTATTTACCACTTATTTTTTGTGTGACACTTTTTGGCTCTTTACTCCAATACAAACACCATTTTGCTATTACCGCTTTTTCAACTGCTCTTTTAAATATTGCCATGATAGGTGCATTACTTTTGTTTCAAAATTATGATAAAAAAACTATTGTTTATGCGTTAAGCTATGGTGTTTTAATGGGTGGTTTATTACAAGTTATTGCACATCTTCTTGCCCTTAAAAAAAATAATTTTTGTAGACTTTTCACTCTAGGTTTTCGTTACAGGAATAAAAAAGACGCTATAACAAGAGAAAGCAACCAAAAATTCAATCGGGCTTTTTTTCACTCTATTTTAGGAAACTCGACCCCACAAATTGTCTCTTTTGTAGATACAACACTGGCAAGTTTTCTGGTGACAGGGAGTATTAGTTATCTCTATTATGGAAACCGTATTTTTCAGCTTCCTCTGGCTTTATTTGCTATTGCCCTTACCACAGGAATTTTTCCAAAAATCACACGCCTTTTAAAAGCGAACAATGAAGTAGCTGCCTCAAAACTTCTCTCACAAGGATTTTGGATTTTAGCTTTTTTACTTACAACTTCTACGCTAGGTGGCTATATGCTTAGCCATGAGATAGTTTGGCTTTTATTTGAACATGGCTCTTTTAGTAAAAATGATACTTCCAATACAGGGTTTGTTTTAGCTATGTATATGATAGGTCTGATTCCTTTTGGATTAGCAAAACTCTTTTCACTGTGGCTATATGCACGTATGCGCCAAAAAGAAGCTGCCATTATTGCAGCATATGCCCTCATCTCAAATCTTATTTTCTCGTTTGCACTCATTCAGCCCATGGGTGTTGCAGGTTTAGCGTTAGCAGGTTCACTCTCTGGATGTGTCCTTCTGTTTTTTACCCTCCGTTCTTTTGGCTTCAAAGCCTTTTTTGCTATACTGTATAGTAAAAAGTTGATTATTTTACTCGCCCTACTTCTTTTAGAATGGGTCATCTTACGTTATGCAAAGGAACTTATTCATGGTTATTTATGATTCGGTACAGAAGAAAAAAGTACCGTTTATTCCCCTTAAAGAAAACGAAGTTAAAATTTATGTCTGTGGACCAACCGTGTATGATGATGCCCATCTAGGCCATGCAAGAAGTGCTATTGCTTTTGATCTGTTGCGTCGTGTTTTTATTGCGTTAAACTACAAGGTAACGTTTGTCAAAAATTTCACAGATATTGATGATAAAATTATTAAGAAAATGCACGAGAGTGGACAATCACTTGAAGCAATTACATCATACTATATTGAGCGTTACAAAACAGAGATGCGCGCTTTACATGTAAAAGATGCTGACATTGAACCAAAGGCAACTGAAACCATTGAAGAAATTATTGCATTTATCGCTTCAATGCTTCATACAAAAGTTGCATACGCAACCAGCGATGGTATTTACTTTGACACATCAAAAGATACAAAATACCTCTGTTTAAGTCATCGCCTTGTAGAAGAAGAGGCTTCACAATCACGAGTAGAGCAAAAAGAAGAGAAAAAAGACCAAAAAGATTTTGCTCTGTGGAAATTTTCAAAAGAGAATGAACCAAGCTACCCTGCCCCTTTTGGAATGGGTCGTCCAGGATGGCACATTGAATGTTCGGCGATGATAGAAAAACATCTCGCAAGCGACGGTGATTTTCAAATTGATATTCATGCGGGTGGCGCTGATTTACTCTTTCCACACCACGAGAATGAAGCCGCACAAACCAGATGCAAGAGCCATCAAGAACTCGCAAAATATTGGATGCATAATGGTTTTGTAACCATTAGTGGCGAGAAGATGAGTAAATCTTTAGGCAATAGTTTCTTTTTAAAAGATGCCCTTGCCATTTACAGTGGTGAAGTGCTTCGCTTTTATTTATTAGCTACGCATTATCGAGCCAATTTCAACTTTTCAGAAGAGGATTTACTGACTACCAAAAAAACGTTTAGACAAACTTTACCGTCTTAAAAAAAGAGTTTTTGAAACCACCCCTAGTGAAGCTTCTTCAAGCTTTAAGGAAGCTATACTTGAAGCTTTAAGTGATGATTTGAATATTTCAAAAGCCTTAGCCAGTTTGGATGAAATGCTCTCCCATGCCAATGAAATGCTCGATACGCATCCTATAGATAAAGCTTTTAAAGCAATAACCTATGCAAACGTACAATGGATAGAAGCCATTTTAGGTATTGGGCTTTATAATCCTTATAGCTATTTTCAAATAGGGGTAAGTGAAGAAGAAAAAGCAGAAATCGAGGGCTTACTTTACGAAAGAGCTGAAGCAAAAAAAGCGAAAGATTTTGCCAAAGCAGATGCCATTCGTACTACTTTAGAAGCAAAACATATTCAACTTATGGACACAGCAAATGGTACACAATGGGAAAAGGTAAATAGTTAATGTATAGCCTTAAAGATGTCCTTAAGCGTTTTACACCTTTTTACAAAGATTATATTCCGTCCTTCATCTTGGTCGTTATTGGTATGGTTTTAGCCAGCGGTGGAACAGCGGCTTCTGCGTATTTAGTCAAACCACTTCTGGATGAGATTTTTATCAATAAAGACAGAGAAATGCTCTCGTTATTACCTTATGCCATCATCGTTGTTTATGCGGCTAAAGAGGGAGGTAAATACCTTCAAGCATGCTCCACAGCCTATATTGGACAACACATTATTAAGCGATTGCGTGAAAATATTTTAGAAAATCTGCTCAGACTTGATTTAACATTTTTTCATACCTACCGAACAGGTGAGCTTATTAGCCGTAATACCAGTGATGTAGAACGCATACGCTCCGTCGTTTCAAGTATGATTCCTGAATTTTTACGAGAATCATTCACCATTATGGGACTGATGAGTGTGGTGATTTATCAAAGTCCTAAACTTGCTTTTTTTTGCGCTCATTATTATGCCTTTAGCCATTTATCCATTACGTAAACTGGCTAAAAAAATGAAGAAAATCTCCAAAGCATCTCAAGAAAAAAATTTCAGATATTACCGCAAAGCTAAGTGAAATTTTTAATAATATTGAAGTCATTCAAGCCAATAATGCACAAAATTATGAACATACCCTCTTTAAAAATGATAACGACCGCTACTTTAAACTTACGATGAAATCTGTACGTGTGAATGAGTTGGTCAGTCCATTAATGGAAACCATAGGGGCGGTAGGCGTAGCTGTGGTGGTAATTGTTGGTGGTGGTGAAGTCATTGATGGGAATATGAGTGTGGGTTCATTTTTCTCTTTTTTAACAGCCCTTTTCATGCTCTATACGCCCATTAAAAAAATCTCTTCCTTGTACAATAAAATGCAAGATGCTTTGGTAGCTAGTGAACGTATTTTCTTTTTATTAGACCAAACACCGAGTATTGAAAATGGAACACAAAACCTTCCTGAAAAAATAGAGAGCATCTCTTTTGAAAATCTTTCTTTACATTATGGAGAAAAACAAGCCCTCCATGATGTTAATTTAGTCGCAAAATCAGGTGAAATGATAGCACTCATTGGCGATAGCGGTGGTGGAAAAAGCTCGCTTATGAATATGCTCATGCGCTTTTATGACCCAAGTGCGGGCGCTATTTATATTAATGGAATGAATATTAAAGATTTTTCACTCGCTAATCTGCGAGAAAATATTGCTATGGTAACACAAAGGGTTTATATTTTTCACGATAGTATTGCTGCTAATGTAGCTTATGGCAAAGAAATAGATGAAACGAAAGTTATTGATGCCTTACAAAAAGCTAATGCTTATGATTTTGTCCAAACATTACCTGAGGGCATTTTTACCCACTTAGATGAATTTGGAACCAACCTTTCAGGTGGACAAAGACAGCGTATCGCTATTGCACGAGCCATTTATACCAATCCTCAAATACTGATTCTCGATGAAGCAACATCAGCTCTTGATTCAGAGAGTGAGAAAAAAATAACGGAAGCAATTGAAAACCTTATCAAAGATAAAATTACGTTTGTTATTGCACATCGTCTTTCAACCATTAAAAAAGCAAATAAAATCGCCCTTCTCAAACATGGTCAAATTTGTGCATTAGGAAGCGATGAAGAGCTTCTTGCAAGCTCAGCAGAATACCACAAATTAAAAGGCTTACAACACTAATAAACGCCCAAAATCAACCATCTTTTATCTTTCATAGAGTATAATCGCATACTTTATACTAAAGGAAATAAAAGATGTTTGATTGTTATCAAATGATGAAAAAAATCATGTTTAACTTCTCCC
>JAJOKG010000076.1 GCA_021206415.1 Sulfurospirillum sp.
CAGTCAGAGCATGTCAAAAGCGGAACTTGAAAAAAGCGCATCCTCACTTAGAAGTGGAACTTCCATTATGATGACCAAAGGCGATAAAATCTTAGATACGCCATTGGCTAAAATTGGGGGAAAAGGACTGTTTACCAAAGAGCTTGAAGAGGCGATGCTAAGAGGGGAAGCGCACATTGCGGTGCACAGCCTTAAAGATGTACCGATGGAGTTTCCAGAAGGCTTAAAATTAGGCGTGATTACCAAGCGAGAAGATGTAAGAGATGCAATGCTCTCAGAAAAGTATGGGTGTTTAGAGGATTTGCCTCAGGGTGCAGTCGTTGGAACAACCAGTCTTAGACGTCGTATGCAACTTTTAAAACTTCGTCCGGATTTTGTCATTAAAAACCTTCGTGGCAATGTCAATACCCGTATTCGAAAGCTGAAAGAGGGTGAATTTGATGCCATTATTTTAGCAACCGCTGGCATTAATCGTTTAGGACTTGCGAGCGAAGTACGTTATTTTAGTCCGATTTCCAAAGAAGAGATTATCCCCGCTTCTGGTCAAGCAGCTTTGGGCATTGAAATTGTCGATGACCCCGAGGTAGAGCGTTTGGTGTCTGTGCTCAATGATGCTGATGCCATTGTTGAAACGATGGTCGAGCGTGATTTTGTGACGGTTTTAGAAGGGGGCTGTCAAGTGCCTATTGGTGTGAATGCTCAAGTTTTTGGTGATTTTTTACATGTAAAGGCAATTATTGGGCTTCCTGATGGCTCAGAGATGATAAGCGAAGCGATGAGCGGTACACGTGGGGATTTTCAAACACTGGGCAAAGCTTTAGCACAAAAAGTCATTGACAAAGGGGCTAAAGAGTTGCTTGAACGTGCAGAGAAAATAGCTCTGAGTGAAATTTTTTAAAGGGCAAAAATGCAAAGAATCATAGAGCTTTTACGTAAAAACAATCTTCTACGCATTATTGATGAAGAGCTGGATATTGACCTTGAAATTCCTCATTTAGCCTATGTCGAGGTAAAAAAAGAGGACTCTCGTGCGCTTTTATTTACCAAACCTGTGAGTAAACGTCTGGGTAAAAGCTTTGATATACCCGTGCTGATGAATGTGTTTGGCTCTACTAAAGCTACCGAGCTTATTTTTGGTAAAAATCCCAATGATGTCGCCCAACAGATAGAAGCGTTAATGCACATGAAACCACCCACATCGTTTATGGATAAAATGGGAATGTTGGGAACGCTTTTTAATTTGAAAAATGCCTTACCTAAAACGTCTAAAAGGGAAGGGGATTTGTCAAACCAATGTGCACAATGAACCTAATCTCTATGATTTTCCTATCCTGACAACGTGGAGTGAAGATGGTGGTCCTTTCATTACCATGGGGCAGGTCTATACGCAAAGTTTAGATGGCACGAAGCAAAATCTAGGCATGTACCGTCTGCAAGTCTACGATAAAAACCGTTTAGGAATGCACTGGCAGATACATAAGGACAGTGCGCACTTTTTCCATGAATATAAAAAAGCAGGGCAAAAAATGCCTGTGAGTATTGGAATTGGTGGAGATCCACTTTATATTTGGTGCGGTCAAGCGCCGATGCCAATAGGCATGTTTGAGCTTTTACTCTATGGATTCATTAAAGATAAAAATGCTCGCCTTGTGAAATCGCTTACCAACCCTATTTACATTCCTGAAGATGTGGATATTGTCATTGAGGGGTGGGTGGATGTTGAAAAGATGGAAATTGAGGGACCTTTTGGTGATCATACAGGCTATTATACGCTGAAAGAGCCTTATCCTGTGATGGATGTGAGCTGCATTACATGTAAAGATAAACCTATCTATCAAGCCACCGTTGTGGGCAAACCTCCGCTAGAAGATAAATACATGGGCTGGGCGACAGAGCGCATTTTCTTACCGCTTTTAAAGACCACAGCACCTGATTTGATGGATTATAATATGCCTGAAAATGGCGTGTTTCATAACCTTATTTTGGCGAAGATGAATGTGCTTTATCCTGGACATGCCAAACAGTTCATGCATGCGTTTTGGGGAGTGGGGCAGATGAGTTTTGTCAAGCATGCCATTTTTGTGGATGAAAACGCCCCTGATTTGGAAGATTATGAGAAAGTAAGTGATTATATACTTGATAGAGTGAGTCATAAAACACTGCTCATTAGCGAAGGTGTGTGTGATGCGCTTGATCACGCTTCTCCCAATGCGCTTTTTGGTGGGAAATTAGGTGTGGATTGTACGGGCGATATAGTCAGTGAGCCTTCCAAAGTGCTTTTAAGCGATGAAGCCCTTTTGGAAAAAGTCAAAGCACTTGTTCCTGAAGCGTGTGCGCTTAAACAGTATAAAACCTATACAAAAACACCGATTACTGTCATTAGCATAGAAAAGAAGAGGGCAGGCAAAGCGGTCTATGAAGCGTTGAAGCCTTTACGTGAGCATATGAAATTGGTCTTTATCGTGGATGCTTCTGGAAACGATGTGAACAATGCGTACATGCTGGTTTGGCGTGTGGTCAATAACATTGATGCACTGCGAGATATTTTTATTGACGATGCTTTTATTGGGGTGGATGCAACCACGAAAAATGCTTTAGATGCGTATGAACGAGAGTGGCCTAAAGATACCGATTGTGAGCATGCTGTGATTGAGCGCTTGATTGAGCGTGGATTGATTGAGAACGATAGAGACTTTTTAAAACAGTTTCATATTTAGTGTTACTTTTTATGTATATCATTGCTTTTTTGAAAGAAGGAATGGTATATATTTCTTAAAAATGCTTGCACTCTTGCTTGAAACGTATTAAAATAGTGTAACTTTCACTAGGAGTAAGCGATGCAGATGTCTTACAAGCCTTTGGTTGAGCGTTATCATATTCCTCGCCCTACATTGATTGAGTGGCAAAAAAGAGTGAAAGAAAAAGAGAATTGGCGGGTGAAACATCTTGCTTATTTGAAGATGCAGTTAGATGTTGAAAAAGAGACCTGCCTTGAAATCAAAGCGTATGCGCCTTGTGCGGAAGATCTCTTCTTATTAACGGTGTACCTTTTCTTTCACAATATTCATCATTACATCCCCAAAGAAGAATTGATGCGTTCTTTTAGAGCATTTGCATTAGAAACACGCAGTGGTGTTGTCTACCAGCATGAGTTTGCGGGGCGTATTTGGTCGCTTCGTATGGGAGAAGAATCGAGTAAAAAAATGGTAAATTATTACCGTTTGTTTGATCTTTTAAAACAGTTTACTGCTGCACAATATGCCCTTTTACTGAGTTTCGCTATGGAGTTTGTCGAAGAAGTAAAACAAAAATATGGCATTGAAACTAAAAATGGCTTAGAAGAAAAAAACGTGGCAAGAATTGTTCACTTATGATAAAGCCTTTTCCCTAAAGGCGATTGATATATTTTTTAAAGAGAAAAGTATTTTATAAATAATAATTTTATTATTCAATGTTTAGTTGTATATTAAGTCAATATAGTTTAATATAGTATAAATTAACTTTAAAGGAGTCAATGTGAGACAGTACGAAACGTACAAATGTAGTAAATGTGGTAATGAGGTTGAAGTTCAGCACGTGGGTGGTGGAAAGTTGGTTTGTTGTGGAGAAGCGATGACCTGTACGACGAGCGATTTGACTGCCGTTAATTTAATGAAAGCGTTTGCGGGTGAGTCTCAAGCACGTAATAAATACGATTTGTTCGCAGATATTGCACAAGAAGAGGGTTGGCATGCCGTTGCTCGCCATTTTAGAGAAGCGGCAGAAAATGAAAAATGGCATGCACGTGCGGAATTTAAAGCGTATCATAAATTAGTTGATGGCGCTGAAACTGAAATCACACTCAAAAACCTTGACAGTGCTATGGCGGGTGAGAATTATGAGCATACCATTATGTATCCTAGTTTTGCAAAAATTGCAGAAGAAGAGGGGCATAAAGAGCTTGCACGTCTGTTTAATGCCATTGGAAAAGTAGAAGTAGAGCATGAGCGTGAATACAAAGCCTTGCAGGACGCAATGAAAGAAGATGGCTTTTTCAGTGATGAAGAAGAGGAAATTTGGGTGTGTGAAGTGTGTGGGCATATTCACCGTGGTAAAAAAGCACCTAAAGCATGTCCATTGTGTAAGGTCGGTCAAGAGTATTTCAAACGCCAAGATTTGGGTATTTAACTTCAAGGAGGCATATGCCTCCTTCTTCAAAAGAGTTTTATCATGTCTAAAAAATTTTTGTTTATTGTTTTAGGCCTTTTGGTTATCTATTTTATTGGTGAGGGTATTTATACCAAAATGACTTCAAAAGCGAAACTTTCAGCACTTTCTTGTCATAAAGAGGTGGTTGTATTTGAAAAAATATATGAATCTGAGCTATTTCAAAATGCCTTAAAAGCGATTCAAGCAGGTGCTTTTCAAAGTAGTATCAGCGCAGAAAAAGCAACCTATAGTCCATCAACACTTTTTACCTATGTAAATCTTGAAGAGACAAAGAGCCGTGTTAATGATGCCTTAGAGGGGTATATTAAAGAGAAAAAGAGTATTACACCCAAAACAGATATGGCTATTTTAGTCTATGAAAACGATATGAAACATCCTGGTAAAAAAACCAAAGAGAGTAAACTTTACCGTGGATATTTAGTCTTAAATGTGATGATGGAAGATGCGTTGGCTTATAAAGTTCAAATAGATTTTATGGACTTTGAAGCCAAAGATTTACCTCAAAGAATTGAGTGTGTAGTTGAAACACTGATGCGTCATAGAAAATAGTTAAAGGATATTATTAATTATTGAAAACTAAAATTTTCAAAGTTTAATTATCTCTATCCTCTTAAGATCAAAGTTATATTTATTATAAAATTTAAGATAATAGAGCCACTTGCAAATTCAAACCATTGCAAACAGCTAATTTCTTCTCATAGTAATTTTTGAGATTAAAAAATCTCTATGGGACAATAATCTTGATATTTTGTCTCAATTCTTCTAAATTATTGTAAAA
>JAJOKG010000178.1 GCA_021206415.1 Sulfurospirillum sp.
ACTATCCTTGCCACATCCACACCCTTTGTTTTTTAAAAAGGGTTCGATAAAGATAATAGATAGCACCTAACGTAATTAATCCTAAAAAAAATGTTTTCAAGCATGATAAACCCTTATAAAATGAGAGTAAAAAGAGGTTTTGAAGTCTTTACATGTAAAGATAAGAGGGAAAACCCTCTTTCTCCTTATTTCATAGGTTTAGCTTCCACCCAAATAACGGCATCTTGACTGAATTCTTTACCTTTATACTCTTTATCCACACCCACACCCAGTGCTGAAGCACATACTCCACACCATTGTGAACGATTTTAACAATTCTCTCCTCGCCAAAAAGCACCTTAGAATCCACTTTTTTATGCGTTGTTTTATTCATTTTTATTTACAACCATTCCAATTTTTTCAATTTCTTTGGCTTTGAGTAGATCAATCACATAGATAAAATCCTCATATGCTGCTAGTTTATCCGCACTCACCGCCACAGAATCCTCTTTGGTGAGGCTTTCAAACTTTACATGTAACTCCTCTTTTAGCGTTAATTCGCCATTCACAAAGAACTGATGCTCCGCATCAATGCCAATCTCATAAAATTTGGGTTCAACCTTGCTAAAATTGGTCGCTTGAGGCAAAGAGATTTCGATTTTGCCTAAGGCAATAAACGAAGAAACCGTTAAAACAATGGTGAGTAAAACCAGCATAATGTCAATTAGAGGAACGACATTAATCCCCTCAACCCGCTTTAATGACTTCATCTTCCCACTCACTCACAGCCACATCGACCTTTCGCATAAATCCACCGTAAATCATCGTCGAAGGAATCGCAACCAAAAGCCCAGCAGCGGTGACTTTTAACGCTAAAGCAAGTCCTACAATCACCTTTGAAGTATCCAAAGCGCCACCGCTCATACCAATGTCATAAAACACCACCATAATACCCCCAACCGTTCCTAAAAGCCCAACATAAGGAGCGTTTGAGCCCATCAAAGAAATGATAGTCAGGTTTTTGGAAACATCCCGCTCAAGACTACTTTTGGTGGAATACTCTTTTACATGTAACGATTTAAAAAAGAGATACCGCTCAAGGCTATACCCCACCACCAAAATGCTCATCACAAGTAAAATTCCCAGTGCCCCATAATCTACCGCTAACTTTATATTTTCCATTTTTCCTCTATTGTTGTAATAACCATTATCAGAATGTTAGGCTTTTTGAGCTTAATTTTGTATGAAATCAATAATATTTATCATAATTATAAAAGACAAAAAAAGCAGATATTTTAAAAAAAGTAGATTCTAAAGTGCAGAGGCAAAGCCTAAAAAGACTTTGCCTAAAAAGAGAAAAGAAGGTATTTTAAAACTGAACGAGGTTTTGGATTTTCTCGACGATGCTTGGATCTTCAAGCGTTGAGATATCTTGCGTAATAGGCTCTTTTTTCGCAATAGAGCGAAGAATTCTACGCATGATCTTACCACTTCTGGTTTTTGGAAGTCCTGGAACGAAACGAATCGCATCGAGTTTGGCAATATTACCGATTTCTTTGACAATGAGCTTATTAAGCTCTTGAATCATATAAACCTCTTCGCTAATGCTATCTGTCCCTTTGATAACAATATAAGCAAAGATACCCTCACCCTTAATCGGATCAGGTCGTCCAACAACCGCAACCTCCGCCACGTTCTCATGGTGACCCAGTACAGCCTCAATCTCAGCCGTTCCAATTCGATGACCTGAAACGTTAATAACATCATCCGTTCGACCTGTGATGACAATGTACCCATCATCATCGTACATCGCACCATCGCCTGAGAAATAAACAGGCTTGCCATCTTTTTTACAATCTCCAAAATACGACTTCACAAAGCGGTCACTATCGCCCCAGATATTGCGAATCATGGATGGCCAAGGCTTTGTGATACACAAAAATCCTTTTTCACCTTTTGGCGTTGGATTGCCATTTTCATCAATAATCTCCGCTTTAATACCAGGAAGTGGGAAAGTCGCAGAGCCGGGCTTAATCGGTGTCGCACCAGGCAATGGAGAAATCATATGCCCGCCTGTCTCCGTTTGCCACCACGTATCCACAATCGGACAATTTCCCCCACCAATTTGCTCATAATACCACATCCACGCATCAGGGTTAATCGGCTCACCCACCGTTCCTAAGACCTTTAAAGAGCTTAAATCATACGTGCTAGGCACATCCGCTCCCTCTTTATGCAACAAACGAATCGCTGTGGGTGCGGTATAAAATTGATTGACCCTGTGCTCTTCTATCATACTCCACCATCTACCTACATCGGGGAATGTTGGAACCCCCTCGTACATAATGGTCGTTGCACCCATCGCTAAAGGGCCATAAACAATGTACGTATGCCCCGTAATCCAGCCCACATCCGCCGTACACCAGAAGGTATCGTTCTCTTTCACATCAAAAACATGTTCCATCGTATATTGCGCCCAAAGAATGTACCCCGCACTTGAGTGTTGTACCCCTTTGGGTTTGCCTGTACTGCCTGAGGTGTAAAGGAGGAAAAGTGGGTCTTCCGCATCCATCCATTCAGGCTCACAATACTTCGATTCATTCATAACGATTTCATTGTAAACATAATCACGTCCACGAACATAATCAATATCTTGAAAATTTCGACGCACAATCAACACTTTTTCACAACACTCACACCCATCACGAAGAGCTTCATCCACCACAGGTTTTAACATGTAAGGCTTACCACGGCGAAATGCACCATCGGCGGTGATGACGAGTTTTGCCTGCGCATCTTGAATCCTATCTCGAAGCGCATCGGCTGAAAATCCACCAAAAACAACCGAGTGAATCGCCCCAATTTTCGCACACGCCAACATCGCAAATGCCGCTTCAGGAATCATTGGCATATACAGTACTACCCTATCACCCTTTTTAATTCCAAATTTATTGCGCAATAAATTTGCCAAACGATTCACACGATAAAAAAAGTTGAAGATAGGTGATGATGCGTCTCTCGCCATCTTCACCCTCCCAGATAATCGCCGCTTTGTTTTTACGTGAGTTAAGATGACGCCCTAAACATTGGTGGGTAACATTGAGTTTTCCACCCTCAAACCATTTATAAAATGGAGCGTTCTCTTCATTAAGCACTCTATCGTAAGGCTTAAACCACTCAATTTTCTCACGTGCGAGCTTATCCCAGTACCCTTCAAAATCCTCATCTGCTTGAATACAAAGCTCTTTGTACTCACACATGTTTTTAATACGTGCTTGTTTACTTAACGCTCTGTTTGGTTCAAAAAGTTGTGACATTTCTCTCTTCCTTTTACAAATTTATAGTTCACTGTGCTTCAAATGCACAGGCTTAATGACTCGTTGCACCCTCAGCACCAATGCCCGTTTGAGAGCGAATAAACTGATACTCATAAGCTTCAATCTCTTTTTTTGCATTCTCACTTTTATCGGTAATGGAGAAAAACCAAATGCCAATAAAAGCGATACTCACCGAAAAGAGTGCTGGATTGTCATAAGCATAAATAGCGGTTTTATTGCCCAAAATGCCTACCCATACAGCTTGACTTAAGACCACAAGCGTAATCGCACTGAATAATCCTAAACTCCCCCCAATCACAGCACCTCTGGTCGTGAGCTTACTCCAAAACATTGACAAGAAAAGAATCGGAAAATTCGCACTTGCGGCAATTGCAAACGCCAAACCGACCATAAAGGCAATGTTTTGTTTCTCAAACGCAATACCTAATATGATGGCAACAATACCTAAAGCAATGGTTGCATATTTAGAAACACGCATTTCAACCATCTCATCAGCTCTTCCTCTTGCAAAAACGTTAGCATACAAGTCATGGCTCACCGCACTTGCTCCTGCTAAAGTTAAGCCTGAAACGACCGCCAAAATTGTTGCAAATGCCACCGCGGAGATAAACCCTAAGAAAAGATTGCCTCCAATGGCATGGGCTGAGTGAATCGCCGCCATATTGCCACCACCAATAATCCCCCCTTTAATCGTATCCATATAAGTAGGATTTGCTGTTAAAAGAACAATAGCACCAAAACCAATAATAAACGTTAAAATGTAAAAATAACCAATAAATCCTGTGGCAACAAAGACTGATTTGCGTGCCTCTTTTGCATCACTGACCGTAAAAAAAACGCATCAAGATGTGTGGAAGCCCTGCCGTTCCAAACATTAAAGCAATACCCAAACTAATCGCAGCAATGGGATTACTGACCAAACCACCAGGACTCATAATCGCATCCGTTTGTTTCATAGCAACGGCTTGAGAAAAGAGTGATTCAAAACTAAAACCTACTTTATACATAATCATGATGGCCATAAAACTAGCCCCAGAGAGGAGTAAAATCGCTTTAATGATCTGCACCCATGTTGTTGCCAACATGCCACCAAAGGTAACGTATAAAATCATCAAAATACCGACCATAATGACAGCATACTCATAATCAAGCCCAAACAAAACTTCAATAAGCTTTCCAGCTCCTACCATTTGTGCAATCAAATAAAGCGCAACCGTAGCTAACGAGCCAAACGCTGCAAGAGTGCGAATGGGCGTTTGTTGCAAACGGTACGATGCTACGTCTGAGAAAGTGTATTTTCCCAAGTTTCTAAGCTGTTCTGCCACCAAAAAAAGAATAATAGGCCAGCCCACCAAAAAGCCAATAGAGTAAATCAACCCATCAAAGCCTTTCATATAAACCAAACCTGAAATTCCAAGAAACGATGCTGCGGACATATAATCTCCCGCAATGGCTAAACCATTTTGAAACCCTGAAATACCCCCACCTGCGGTATAGAAATCTTTTGCCGTTTTGGTACGACGTGCCGCCCAATAGGTAATACCAAGAGTTGCAAGCACGAAAATTAAAAACATAATAATCGCAGACATATTAATATCCCGCTTACCCGAAACACCCATATCGCCACCTGCGGCTAAAAGATAGCTACTAAGAAGTGTTAATGTAATGATGATTTTTTTCATGACTCACTCCTTGCTTCATCCTTGATTTGTTGGGTTAATTCATCAAACTCGCCATTGGCACGTTTGGTATAAATACCCGTTAAAATAATCGCCAACATAATCACCCCAAGTCCGATGGGAATTCCAACAGTAGTCACACCACTGCCGATTTTTTGACCAAAGGTTGAAGGAGAAAAAGCAATGACGATAATAAACGCATAATAAACCACCAACATAATGATGGATAAACTCCATGCAAAACGGCTTCTTTTTTGCACTAACGCTGCAAATTTTGGATTGGCTCGCACTTTGTCATACAGATGCATACTCATAAAATCCTCCTTCTTTGTGATAAGGACATTGTAAAGAAGTAACATAGCATTAACGTAGCATTTTAAAAGAAGAAGGAAATGGAGGGCTAAAGAGAAAATAATTGTGTAATCTTGTAACTTTTAACCTCTTTTTTCAGGAA
This sequence comes from Sulfurospirillum sp., assembly GCA_021206415.1. Classification (GTDB taxonomy): domain Bacteria; phylum Campylobacterota; class Campylobacteria; order Campylobacterales; family Sulfurospirillaceae; genus Sulfurospirillum. The sequence goes on from JAJOKG010000178.1 coordinate 5,451, forward strand.
AATACTTCTCAATTTTATAACCAACGCCTTTAAGATTGATAATAAAATCCTCCTTAAGAAGCTTCCGAAAACGGCTTATTTCAGCCCTAATTGTGGCGTTATCAATAGGTTCATCCTTCCAAACATAACTACGGAATTTTTCGAAGTCCACCACCACCCCCACATTCTCACACAATAATGTAACAATTTGTAACTGTTTTTTAGTGAGGAGTTGCTCTTTATTGTTATAAAAAAGCATCTGTTCCTCTTTGGAAAAGACATATTTTGGACTTAAAATAATGTGTTGCATCTTCTTAACATCATACGCTTTTTTAATTTTATCGATGCGAAGGCCTAACTCTTTAAGATGAAACGGCTTTTTGAGATAATCATATGCCCCAAGTTCAAACGCCTTTGAAATATCTTCAATATCAACATTGGCACTGATAAAAATGCTCGGATAAGCCTGTTCGATTTCATTGAGTGATTTCAGTAAAGAAAATCCATTCATTTTAGGAATATTAATATCTAAAATTAACAAATCAAAAACATCACTTTTAATGGCTTCATAAGCCTCTTCTCCGTTACCAAAAGAGAGTACTTTATGCCCCAAAGCTTCCAAATACTCCTCAATCGAACTTCGCAACATCGACTCATCTTCAAGCAGTAAAATCTTCATCTTTCTCCTTTTTAAAGCAGTATTCAAAAAGCGTTTTATCATTTTCCGAGACAATGCGAATATCAACATCATTCGCATCACAAATCTCTTTAACAATATTCAACCCTAATCCAAATCCTCCCCGTGCCACGTCTTCTCTATAATACCTATCAAAGAGTCGCTCAGGTGATTTAATGATTTCTCCATCATTTTCAACCGCAAAAATAATGCCAGAAGATGCCTCGTAGAGCTTTACATGTAAAGAATGATTTTCGTAGCTGTATTTGATGGCATTAGAAATATTATTGTCACAAATGCGCTGTAACTCGGTTTCATTAAAAACAATAAACACCTCAGGCTCAATCTGCGTCTCAATGGTTAATTTGTTACCTTCTGCTACATCTTCAAAGTATTCAACCCGTTGTGCAACAAAACTTGAAAAATCAATGAGCTTCTTTTCATACACCAGCGTATCTTTTTTAACAATGTACGCCAAATCTTCATAAATATTATCCAAAACCTTCACCGCTGCTTCAATTTTGAGCAAATAACGATTTTTTTCATATTTAAGATTGTACAAATCAATGTTCATTAAAATGATTGAAAGAGGCGTGTTAATCTCATGAATAGCATTTTTAACAAAACGGTCTTGCTTTTCTAAAAGTTCTTGCGTCAACAAAACCGAATCCTTAAGCTCTTGTGTCTTTTGCGCCACAATCTCTTCAAGAGAGCTATTTAAACCCACTAAAGCGCCATTTTGACTCTTAATCTGCTCTATCATCGTATTGGCTTGATGAACAATTTCTTGAAACTCTTTAAATTTAATTTTGCTGGTATCAATGAATTCATACGTGAGTGAAGCTTTTTTAAATGAGGCAATAATAAAGCGAATTTCTCGCCCCATCAATTCACTGACATAACGGTACTCTATGGTACTCACCAAATACAAAAAAAGTGTCAGCATATAGATTTTCAACACAAAATCAATAATTTTATCTTCATACGCTTTTTCATTATTTGCCAAAACATCTTCAATCCCTTGCATCTTCACACCACTCCCTAAAACCAATGCCAAAGGCTCAAAATCCTCTCGCACAACACTCTCATTCAAGGGCGTTTCAGTAAGATACTCACTAGAAGCGTAAAGTAATTCGTTATTTTTATTTTGAATAAAAATATAATGATGCGGGGCAAGATGAGCCATTAATGCACGAACATCCTCCACTACTTTTTTTTCAATTACCTCTTCTGTTTCCTGCTGGCTTTGTGCAAAACGATAATGGACGATGTCACTTAAAAAGACGTAAATTAGCAGAAGCACTTTTGTGTTGTTCTGTTTTATAACGCACTTTAAGCGCTTCATTTTCTGTTTTAAAAGAGAGGTACTCGTTGATAATAATAAACCCAGCAGAGACAAAAGCAAACAAAAAAGGCAAAAAAGAAGCGCCATCAGGTTAATGTGTTTAATGCTTTTATTGTTTTTATCTCGAAGTAGCACACCTATCCTTTACATGTAAAGAGTCATTTTCATCATTTTATCCACTTTCGCCCAAAAAAACAGTAGCACATTTTGGTATAATTTGACCCTTATCAAAACACGAAGGAAATCCAATGAAACGAAGAATACCTGCTGAATGGGAAGAACAAGAGGCGCTTATTGTTGTATTTCCTCCAAAAGAAAGTGACTGGAAACACTCCATTAAAGAGATTCATCGAACCTATATCGAATTTATTGGCAAAATCGCTCGCTTTCAAAAATGCCTTGTACTCTGTGAAGATAAAACCGCCCTTGCCAATCTTCTTCCAAATTTGCAAAACATTGAGCTGATTCAAATGCAAACCAACGATACATGGATTCGTGATTTTGGAGGCATTAATGTCTACAAAAACCACAAACGCCGCACCTACGACTTTGTCTTTAACGCATGGGGCAATAAATTTGAAGCCAATTTAGACAACACCATTACCGAGCAACTCTTTCACCAAGGTTATCTTAAAGGTAAACTCAAAAGTTTAGATTTTGTCCTAGAAGGCGGAAGTATTGATAGTAACGGGCATGGCGTCATGCTCTCAACAGCGTATTGTCTTTTTGAAGAGAACCGTAACCCTGAGCTTTCCAAAAAAGAGATTAAAAAAACGCTCAAAAAACTCTTTGGACTTAAAAAACTGATTATTTTAAAACATGGCGCACTCATGGGGGATGACACTGACTCGCATATTGATACCCTAGCACGCTTTATCAACAAAAACACCATCGCGTATGTCAAATGCTACGACAAAGAAGACGAGCACTACGACGAACTCAATAAGATGGAAAAAGAGCTCAAAAAAACAGGCTATAACCTGCTTCCGCTCCCACTACCTTCTGCCAAATACTTTAACAACCACCGTATTCCTGCAACCTACATGAATTTTGTCTTTATTAACAATGCCGTACTTGTTCCAACTTACAGCGATGCCTACGATGCACAAGTCCTAGAAACATTTACCCATCTTTTTCCAATGCGTGAAATAGTGGGCATTGAATCTTCGGTATTAATTCGTGAACATGGTAGTTTGCATTGTGCTTCAATGAATATCTACAAAGAACGAGATGACGCCTAATGACATTACAAAAAAAAGCTACCATCGTCTCTAGCGCAACGGCGACACTTTTAATTGTTATTAAACTGTTTATTGGACTTTTAAGCGGTTCGGTGGCGGTTTTAGCTTCTGCCATCGACTCGGTTCTGGACTTAATCGTCTCAGCCTTTAATTACTTTGCCATTGCTAAAGCTGAACAACCTGCCAATCAAACATTTAATTATGGCAAAGGGAAAATCGAAGCCTTAGCTGCTGTGATTGAAGGAACAATTATTTGCATGTCGGGTCTTTTTATCCTCTATACGGCGATTAAAAAGCTCTTCTATCCTGAGGCACTCTCACACCTAAGCAGTTCCATTTGGGTGATGCTCGTCTCTTTCATCCTCACAACCATGCTGGTTGCTTTTCTTCACCATGTAGCAAAAAAAACACACAGTATGGTCATCGAATCTGATGCCTTACACTATAAAAACCGATGTGCTTAGCAATGGCGCTATTTTGCTCTCTTTAGTGGCGATTCATTTTACAGGCTTTGAGATGATTGATTCGATTATGGGGATACTTATTTCGCTTTATATTATCTATTCAGCGTATAAACTGATTAAAGATGGGGTTTATATTTTACTGGATGCTTCTTTGGAAGAAGAGATTGTGGAAAATATTCAGCGCCTTATTTTAGCGGAAAAGGAGATTAGCGATTTTCATGATTTAAAAACACGAAGGTCTGCTAACACCTACTTTGTCGATGTTCATTTAGTCTTTAGCCCTGGTATTTCTCTGCTTCGAGCGCATCATGCAGGGGATAAAATTGAAGACAACATCAAAGCACTCGCTCCTGAAATTGAGTGGGTCATTAACGCACACCTTGACCCCTATGATGATTCAAATACCGACACGCTTTTACATGTAAAAGAGGAGTAATCCTTTTTACATGTAAAGAGCTATACGATACCCAATAAACGACAATCCCCATGCAATGAGTGTCGTAAATACAAACAAATAGACCAAATATTTGTAACTTCCACTCTCTTTAGCAAAAACAATAGAAGCCGCCATACATGGCAAATAAAACATCACAAAAATAATAAACGAAACCGCAGAGGCAAAAGGAATCTCTTTTTGAATCACCTCAAGCAACCCCTCACTCTCCTCATCGACTTCAGCGCCTAAGGCATACAAAACCCCTAAGGTTGAAACCACTACCTCTTTAGCCGCCAAACCACTCTCTAAAGCCACCGTCATCTTCCAATCCAACCCAATGGGTGCAAAAAGCCCTTCGGTAGATTTGCCAATCATCGCTAAAAAACTCTTCTCCAAAAGCACTTTGGCTTGTTCATTTTCAAGACTGACTTTTGCTTCATCACTTTGGGCTAACTCAATTTTTTGCGCATACGCTGCTTCAATTTCGGGATATTTAGGATAATTACTTGCAAACCAAATCAGCATGGACGCTGCTAAGATAAATGTCCCCGCCTTTTGCAAATACAAAATCGCCTTAATTACCACCGTATGCCAAATAAGCTTTAAAGAAGGTAAACGGTACTTTGGCATCTCCATAACAAAGGGCTCATCGACTCCCTTAAAAACAAAAAGTTTTAAAAATTTTGCCGCAAGAAGCCCAACAAGTGCCCCTGCAATATAGATAAGAAAAAGCACATTGCCCGCTTGCTCTTTTGGAAAAAATGCTCCCACAAACAAGACATACACAGGAAGTTTCGCCCCACAACTCATAAATCCAATGATAAAAAGTGTGATAAGCCTATCTTTATTATTTTTAAGCGTACGTGCGCTCATGTACGCAGGAACGGAGCATCCAAAACCTGTGACCAAAGGAATAAAACTCTTTCCATGTAAACCAAAGCGATGAAAAAAACCATCGAGCAAAAACGCAACCCGAGCCATATACCCTGTGGTTTCCAAAAGCGCAATGCCTAAAAACAAAATAACAATGTTAGGTAAAAACATCACCACAGCACCTACACCAGAAAGTGCGCCATCTGCGAGCAAGGAACCCAAAGCGCCCTCTCCAAAAATGGTTTTAATATACACACCCAAAGCCACAAAAAACATATCAATCCATTCCATAGGAATAGAACCTAGCTCAAATGTCAGCTGAAACAAACTCCACATCAACACAACAAAAATAGGAATCCCAAACACTTTGTGAATTAAAATTGCATCAATTTTTTCAGTCATACTTGATGTTAAACACTTTTTACATGTAAGCGTTTTCAAGCACCGCACCTTTAGCAAATGCCGCACGCTCTTGTGCAAAAATCTCACTCACATCTTTGCTCTCATGGTGCAAATACAGATGCTCCAACGCCTCTTTTAAAATCAAAGAGAGTTCCAACCATAAAGGCTCATCTCGCATCTGATGGTATGTTTTAACATCTTGTTCTAAAAGTTTTAAGGCAATATCGCGGTATGCAACAGCACTTTTATAGCGCTTTTCTTCTAAGAAAAGTACGATTTTTGCGACTTCTTCCTCAACAACATCACTGTAAATTAACTTTGATTTTTCATGGGGAAATTGGAACATATCAATCGCACGGTTTAAAAGCTTTCCAATGCCCTTCTTCGTTGCCGCAGAAACCTTAACACAAGGAACACCCAAGATGGAGCTTAACTGCTCATGGTCAATGCACATCCCCTCTTTTTGCGCTTCATCTATCATATTTAGCGCTACAATCATCTTTTTATCAAGCTCTAACAACTGCGTCGTTAAAAAAAAGATTGCGCTCCAAATTGGTGGTATCCACGACGTTAATAATCAAATCATACGGCTCATTTTCCAAAAATTCTTTGGTCACTCGCTCATCTTGCGTGTAGTCATTTAAAGAGTAAGTTCCGGGCAAATCGACAATCTTAATGCTATGCCCTTGCGCTACAAAACGCACCTCAGCTTTTTCAACCGTCACCCCTGAAAAATTGCCAACCCTAAGCCTTGCATCTGCAATGGCATTAATCAGCATACTTTTACCCACATTAGGTTGCCCCACTAAGGCAATCACAAACTCTTTCATACTCTTTTTACCTGAATCATTTTTGCTTCTTCATAACGTAAAGCTAAAAGCGTACTTCCCACTTCAACTTCTAACGTACTTTTTGCGATACTGCTTGCTTTCATTTTGATCTGACTTCCTTTTCGAAGTCCTAAAGAAAAAAGGCGTTGTTTAAGCTCACCTTGAGCGTCTATTTTACTGACGATGCCCTGCTCGCCTGGATTCATTTCCGATAGCATTATCATCTCTGTTCCTAATTGATAGTTATCATCAAGATAATAGATTAATTTGTGTTAAAAGCATATTAATGTAGAATAAAATCACTTTATAAGAGAAGGTCAATCCAATGAAAACAGCGCTTATCCAACACGCCATTCAAGGCTCTGCCAAAGAAACAATTGCTAAAACCGTTTCACTCATTCAACACGCTTCAAGCCAAGGCGCAGAGCTTGTCGTACTCCAAGAACTCCACCAAGACCGCTACTTTTGCATTAACGAAGATGTAGCGTGTTTTGAGCTTGCGAGCAACTGGGAGAGCGACATCGCCTTTTGGTCAGGCATCGCCAAAGAAAACAACGTCGTTTTAGTCACCTCACTTTTTGAAAAACGCTCCGCAGGACTCTACCATAACACCGCCGTCGTCTTTGAAAAAGATGGCACGGTAGCTGGCAAATACCGCAAAATGCACATCCCTGATGATCCAGGATTTTACGAAAAATTCTACTTCACCCCCGGCGATATGGGCTACAATCCTATCCAAACCAGTGTCGGCAAACTAGGCGTTTTAATCTGTTGGGATCAATGGTACCCCGAAGCCGCTAGGTTAATGGCGCTCAAAGGTGCTGAAATGCTCATCTATCCAACAGCAATTGGCTGGTTTGACGAAGACGCCGAAGATGAAAAAAGAAGACAATGTGATGCATGGGAAACCGTGCAACGAGGACACGCCATCGCAAATGGACTGCCGCTCATCAGCGTCAACCGCATCGGCAAAGAAGCGGACAATCACGGCGTACTGGATGGCATTCGTTTTTGGGGCAACTCCTTTGTCGCAGGTCCTCAAGGCGAAATCATCGTACGTGCAAGCCACGATAAAGAAGAAGTCATCATCGTCGATGTGGACCTACAAAGAGGCGAACACGTACGACGCATCTGGCCATTTTTACGTGATAGAAGAATCGAGACTTATGGAGATTTGACGAAACGATTTATCGATTGAAACCTTTTTACATGTAAAGATTCAAAGCTTTACATGTAAAGATAAAACCTACGCCAACTTTCGCTTATGCGTGTATTCGCTGATATGTTTTTGCAGGGTATCGAGTGCGTTTAAAAGGTTAAAAGAGGTATCGTTAGTGTGAATTTTGTCTTTGATGTATTGCACTTCGTTTTCCAAATCAACTTGTGTTTTTGCGTCTTCGTACATAGAGACAAATTCAGCATCATTCATATAGCTTTTTTTTTAGTTTTTCATAGTTACTCATATGCCATCCTTTCATTGTATTGTCTCCGTAGCTCTTTGGCTTTTGCGATTTCAGAGCTAGGAGTTTTTTTGCTTTTTTTTCACAAAGCCATGCGTGATAATAATCTTTTGACCGCTTACATAATAGTATAAATTCCGAACTATCTTATTGGGTAAACTCACTCGCATCTCAAAAATGCCCTCATCTAGCTTTTTAGATAGATTTTCACCGACAGGCAAAGAGGCATTTTTAAGTTCAATAAATTTATCAATCGAAGCAAAAACCTTTGCCACTTCATTTTTTTCCAAAGTAGCAATAAACTCTGCAAATGGTTTTTTGGTGTCAAGTTCGACAAATTCAACGGTGTACATGAAAATATTATAGCAGAAGTTTATTTGGTTTTATGCTCTAAACGCTTTACATGTAAAGCTATTTTCATACGTTTTAAAGTACCACATCAAGGCAAACATCAAGCCTGGTGTGGTAGCGATGCTCTCATCAAACATAAAATTTAGTGTCTCTTCACGTTTGAGGTAGATGACTTCAATGTTTTCATTCTCTATGCCACCACCTTCACTGACTTTCATGCTCTCATCTAGCACGGCGTAGTAGAGCGTTTGTCTGCCACCCGCAAAGCCAACAGCGGTGTAAAACGAAGAGATTTTTTCTAATTTTTCAAGCGGAACATCATAGCCCGTCTCTTCGATAATCTCCTCTTTGGCAATCTCAATCAAGCTCTTCTCTTTATCGACAATACCCGCACACAACTCGTAGGTAAATCCCTCTTGATTTTTGAGGTAAATGGAAGGGCGAAACTGTTTAACGAAAACGAAACTATCCAAAGTTTTATGGTACAAAAGAATTGCAACACTATCGTGCGTATCGACCAAATCCCAGCGTTTCTCCACGTCATTGTGCACGTAGTACATGCTTTTTGGCTTAATATAAACCGATGAAACACACTCCTCGATTCTTAGCACTTCAATGGTGTGTTCCATTCCCTAAATCCACCCTTTTTTCTTAAAAATTGCTATCGGCGTAATCGCAGAAATCACCATAAGTGCGAGTGAAAACGCATACCCATAACTCCAATCAAGCTCAGGCAAAATCTTAAAGTTCATCCCATAGATACTTGCAATGAGGGTGGGAGGAAGAAAGATGACATTAACAATGGTAAAGATTTTGATAACTTTATTTTGCTCAATGCTCAAAACACCCACGAAGATATTTTGCAAGTAGTCCAGCCTCTCAAAATTAAACTCGGTGTAATCAATCAAGGACTTAATATCCTTAAGCATAATCACAATATCCCCACGAAGTGAGCTATCATCGTACTTATTTGACTTTAAAAAGGAGGTTAAAATACGCTGTTTATCCATCAAGTTTTCACGGATATTCATATTTAAATCTTCAAAAGAAGAGATTTTTTCCAAGATTTCCTCATCGTTGTTCGCATAGTCTGTAAAAACGTGTTTGCGAAGACGGGTAATGTCTTTTGAAAGCTTCTCGATAATATCCGCATCGGCGTCAATACGAATATCTAAAAGCTGTGAAAAGATGTAATAGCCATTTTTAAACTCACGAGGTGCATAAAAAAAAACGCTTACTAAACTCTTCAAACGCACGAAGCTCTTTATAACGAATGGAGATCAGTAAATTACCTTGTAAAATAAACGAAACCGTTTCATTGTGCGCACCGTCTTCATGCGTAATTAAGAAGAAGCTGTTAATCTCTATCTTCTTATCTTCTTCCCAATAACGTGAAGATATCTCAATTTCTTCACTCTCTTGTTTGGTTGGGAAATCTATCCCAAACGTCTCTTCCACAAAACTAATCTCAGTATGAGTTGGCAAAAGCATATCAAGCCATACGACTTTATCTTTTTTGTCCTCATTTTCATAAAAATCATTAAAATCGGTAATAACCTCTAATTTGTTGCTGTTTTTAAAGAAACATCGTATCATGAAAGACTCTTTATTTGAGATTTTTTAACATAATCTAAATTTAACTGTTGCTTTTTTCTAAACTATAAAAACCATTAAAGTCTTCTTCTTTAAAAGGTTCTTCATGACTTTGCAAAGCAACGTGAACTTGCGCTTTTAAGTCCTCTGTGTAACTCAAAAATGCCTTAAGTTCTTTCCCGCCCAATGCGCTTTTTGCTACTTTAACGACACTTGCAGGGTTAATCGCCACATTGCTTCGATACAAACCAAAATGCAAATGCGGTCCCGTACTCATCCCTGTGTTACCGACATAACCAATGACTTGATTTTGTTTCACACGCTGTCCACCACGAATGCCTTTTGCAAAGCCATTAAGATGCGCATAAAGCGTTTTATAGCTACCATCATGACTCACTTCAATCGTTTTGCCATAGCCACCTTTTGTTCCTACAAAAATAACTTTACCATTACCTGCCGAACGAACAGGCGTTCCTGTAGGTGCAGCATAATCAATACCTAAATGTGCACGGTATTTTTTTAAAACAGGATGCCAGCGTTTTTGCGTAAACACCGAAGAGATACGGGTGTAATTAACAGGTTTAGTTAATAAAAAGTTATCTAACTCTTCGCCTTTTTGGTTGTAATAGTTCTCGTTGTAATAAAAAATATAATTTTCTCTTTTGGCAGTTTCAAGCATAGACACATCTATTTTTATAGAACCAAAAGATTTGCCAAGACGTCGTTTTTGTTGGAATAAAAGCACTAGTTTATCACCCTTTTGCAAACTACGAAGATTCACACCCCCTTTAAACGATTGGGCAAATTCATTGGCTAATCCATGATTATTGGTCGCTTTAAGAATGTCTACATAAGGAGAATGATCAATTTCAATAGCAACAGAACGTTTCTCTTCTTGAAAAACAATAGGGGTAATTTCCATGACAAATTCATTATTAACTTTTTTTAAGGTGCATCTGTAACTCTTCCCCAATAGGAATCAGCACTTGTTCAAGTTGATTCTCTTCACTCTTTAAAACCTGATACTTAACCCCTGCTACAATTTCAGCAGCCAACTCTTGTTCTTCTTTATCTAAAGTGTAGTAAATACTAAGTGGTAAATTGTTTTTTTCTAAAAAAGTAAGAAAGGTTTCGCCTTTTGGCCATTTTAGTTCTTCAAGATAGGATGCACTTAAAAACGAAACAAAAATCATCCATAAAGATACCCATTTTATCATCACACACCCCCCTCAAAAGTGCTTGATTTTATCTTAAAAAATCTTACAAAATACCTAAAAGCCCTCCTTGATAGAAAAATAAGTTTTTTTAAAACAGTTATAGATATAATCATCCCACTATAAAATCATAAAGGGTTTCAACCCCCTTAAGGAGTCCCCGTTGAAGAAATTATGCTTGCTTTTTTGTCTGCTACTGTTTAGCGCTTTTGCTCACGCACAAACACCTTTTTTGGAGTATAAAACACCTGTGTTAGATGCCAATGAAAAACAGCTTATCGTTGCTGATTCACCCTCTTTTGTTTTAGGTGCAAGTGGTATTGTAAAACACAAATTTGATGATAAAACTTCAAGTATTATTGCACGTGTTGATGTCATCAGTAAAGATGGAAATCATGCAACATTGCGTATTGAAAAATTTGAGATGCTTGCACAAACTGCTTTTCCTCAATCAGGTATTCTTCCTGTTAAAGGGGATGAAGTCACACTTAATTACCTTTATGATAGAGCCCTTATTGTTGTGCCTAATCAAGAAACCTACAAAAGTATTACGAAAAGTTACCCTTCTATAACATGGGTACATCCTGATTTGGTTGCAGCATATTTATCAAAAATTTATCGCCCAAATCCTGATAAAAAACTCTTTCAAGAAATCTGCTATCAAAATACAGCTTCTCTTGTTTTCTTTGCCATTAAAGACAAAGGTTATTTTGTAGATTGCAATAATTTTAACACCATCCAAACTATTCCATTAAAGCAAAGCGATGAGACTCAACTTCCTTTTTACTCTCGTATTAAAACAGTTGAAAGTTCATGGTTTAGCTGGGGAAGTTCAGAAATCAAAGATTACAACACTTACTACACTTCATTGATTGGAAAATAAGACAATGGAAAAAAAGCATATTGATTATTTTAAAAGTTTTTTAGGCGCTGAAAATGTTTACGATGACAAAGCCCATTTGATTGCATACTGTTACGATGCAACCCGTACACGCTATGAGCCAGATGCAGTGCTTTTTCCTCGTGATGAAAACGATATCAGTGCTATCTTAAAATACTGCAATGAACACCGCATTATCATCACACCTCGTGGGGCTGGTAGTGGTTTTACCGGAGGATCACTGCCTGCTAATGGTGGCGTTATCTTAGCGTTTGAAAAGCACATGAACAAAATCCTTGAGATTGATATGGAAAATATGGTCGCCGTGGTTCAACCAGGTGTCATTAATATGGCGTTGCAAAAAGCTGTCGAAGCCCAAGGACTTTTTTACCCACCTGATCCTGCCAGTGAAGAGTACTCAACCATCGGTGGCAATGTCAGCGAAAATGCTGGTGGTATGCGAGCCGCCAAATATGGTATTACAAAAGATTACGTTATGGCGCTTCGTGCAGTGCTTCCAAGCGGTGAGATTATTCGTGCGGGAAAACGTACCATTAAAGATGTCGCAGGTTATAACATTGCGGGAATTCTCATTGCCAGTGAGGGAACGTTAGCCATCATTACAGAGATTACCCTTAAACTCATTGCAAAGCCTAAAATGTCACAAACAGCCATGGGCATTTTCCCTAGTGTTGAGGATGCGATGAATGCGGTCTATAAAACCATGGCAGCAGGTGTCACTCCTGTGGCAATGGAATTTTTAGACAACCTTTCCATTCAAGCGGTTGAGCAAAAGTACAACAAAGGCTTGCCAAAAGATGCAGGGGCTATTTTAATTACCGATGTGGATGGTAACACGCAAGAAGAGCTCACCAAACAGCTTGATGTCATTGAAAAAGCCTTTGAGCAAAACGGAGGAAGTGGTTTTAAACGAGCGCAAAATGCCGAAGAGTCGAAAAATCTTTGGTTTGCAAGACGTAATGCAAGTCAATGTATCAACATTTACGGCAGTAAAAAACTGAACGAAGATATCACCGTACCTCGTAGCAAACTCCCAGCCCTACTCAAAGCCATTGGCGAGATTTCTAAAAAATACAACGTCGTAGTGCCCTGCTTTGGACATACAGGCGATGGCAATGTCCATACCAACGTCATGGTCGATGGAAACGATGCCAAACAGCTTGAAATCGGGCACATTGCTATTGAAGAGATTTTTAAAGCAACTGTGGAGCTGGGTGGAACCCTTAGCGGTGAACACGGCATAGGACTCAGTAAAGCGCCTTTTATGCACTTAGCGTTCAGTGACGCTGAGATGGAACTTTTCCGTTCGATTAAAAAAGCCTTTGATCCCAATAACATTTTAAATCCCTCTAAAATGGGACTTTAAGTGTTAAGTGCGAAAAATTGTGTGGAATTTTTCAAGAAGTTAAGAGACGTAGAACTTGCACACTACGCCTCTTCGCTTAGTTTTCACACAATTTTATCGCTCATTCCTATTTTACTGATTACCTTTAGCCTTTTTACCAAACTGCCACTCTTTGAAGTTTATTATGAAAAATTGCAAAGTTTCATCTTTAGCTCGCTTATTCCCACTCAGCAAGATATTATGATTCACTACTTGCATGATTTTATGGCCAATACAGGCAATATGGGCGTTGTAGGACTCATTTTTGTGCTTTACATTTCCATTATGTTTTTTTTGGATTACGAAAAAATTGTCAGTCAAAATCTTTGAAACAAAAAACTCGCAGTTTTTTGGGAAGCGCTTTCAACCTATTGGACGATGGTAACCCTTATGCCTTTGGGGCTGATTATCTTTTTTTTACAGCTCAGCGACCATACAAATGTTTTTAGAAAAAACACCTGTTACGAGTGCGATTAATTTTGTACAGTTTACGCCCTATTTTTATTATTTGGCTTCTTATTTTTGTCATGTATGTTGTCTCTGCCAAGACAAAAATTCACCTCAAAAGTGCCCTACTCTCCTCCTTCGTCGCTTCGCTGTGTTGGTATATTTCTAAAAATCTTTTTGTCTATTATGTGAGTTATAACAAAACCTATTTAAGTATTTATGGCTCTTTTAGTATTTTACTCTTCTTCTTTTTATGGATTTATCTCTCATGGTTTATCTATCTCTACGGCTTAAAACTCTGCTTTTTACTCAATGAAAAAGAGAGCGCAAAACGAGAAAATCAAACACCCATAGAGGGCTAGTTTAAAACGTATTGCCACCAAAGAAGCTCCCACATACCCAAACAATATCCACCATGGAAATTCCAGCATATACGTTTGTGTCTTTACATGTAAAAAGGTAAGGACTGCGCTATCTAAGATATCACCAAACTGCAAAAAATGCAACAAGAGCCCTAAAGGATAAAACACGACAAAGACCAAGCTTGAAAGAGGAGAAGTGAGTTGTAAAAAGGTAAAAACGGGGAAAAACGTATGCACAATAGGAATCATTAAGAAAAATACTCCCAAATCAATCATTCCAAGCAAAACAAAACGATTGAGATGCCCAAAGTGGTGCAAAAATAAAAAGAGATAAAAGACCCCTGCGATGGAAAACCAAAAAGAGAGCGAAAAAAGAAGCGATGGGAAAAGCGCTAAAAGTGCCATGCTCACCAGAGCTAGCATCTCAAAACTCAACACTTTTATCCCCTTTGAATAAAAGAAAAACCCTAGTAAGCTCATCACAAATGCCCGTAAAAAAGGGGCAATAAAAATCAATAATGACCATATAAATAAACAAAACAACAAAGACAATAAAACTCAAATCTGCGCTCATGTTACGGTAGGGAAAATAGCGATTTTGAAAAAAAACGGTACAGAGGTTTGAGAAAAAAGAAGAGTAAAAATGAGATAACCCCAACATTGTATCCGCTAATCGCAATCAAATGCGAAATACCCCACTTTTGAACCTCATCACGAAGCTCTTTAGAAATAGGCGTGGCAAAAAAAAGGGCTTTATACACTTCAGCCATTTTTTCATTTTCATGTTGATCCTCTACCCACTGATATAAGGGGCGCACATCCCAAGGTGGGTCATCTTCATAAATTTCATACAGAGCTAAAGAGGGTGCAAAAAAACCTTTGAGATAGTCATAAAAGCTTACATTTTCAACATTGAGTTTCACTTTGACTCGACTCTTGATAGGAATGGAAGAGGGACGAAAGGAGGTGGTATAAACCTCTGCGCCACTGCCATCAAGTTTAAGCTTAAAAAACATCATACGTGCGCCCTTTGGCGTTGGTTTTGGTGTAGTGATTTAAAACCGTGGCTTTACTTACATGTAACGCTGTTTTGTGAAGTTCTAAAAAGTGATAGTAATGAAAAAAAAGAGAAAAAAGCGCCACACATCCCACCGCTACAAGCAAAACAAAAAGTTCTTTTTTGCTTGCTAAAAGCGGAGGAGGAAGAAGCATATTACAACGGAGGCAAACTTATCTTTGCCTCTGGGGCAATAGAAGCATTATACTGCACCACTTCAATAGGAATAGCATTTTTTGCACCATCAACAAAACGGGTACACGCTTTTTGAAAAATGAGATTGGCAACACCCACAGGACCATTTCTATTTTTACCCACAATCACTTCAGCAAGTTCTTCTGGCTTTTCAAAAAAATCACTCTTATACTCTTTGCCCTCAGAGCGTGCTTTTTGCTCTTTTTCTTTCTCTTCACGCACTTTATAAACATCATCACGGTACACAAATAAAATCATGTCCGCATCTTGTTCAATCGCACCCGATTCTCGAAGGTCACTCAGCATCGGACGTTTATCGCTACGACTCTCCAAACCACGATTAAGCTGTGAAAGCGCAATAATAGGAACATTTAGCTCTCTGGCTAAGAGTTTTAAACCACGGCTAATTTCACTCACTTCTAAATGCCTGTCTTTATTGCTCGCAGAGTTCATTAACTGCAAATAATCAATGATGGCTAAAGAAATTTCAGGGTGCTGACTTTTAAGTTTTCGAAGCTTAGCACGTACTTTATGAATATCCACCGAGCCATTATCATCCACAAAAAACTTACGTTTGCTCATCTCATCCGCCGCACTACTGAGCCTACTCCACTGCTCATCACTCATATCGCCTACTTTAAGCTTTTGCAGGGGAATAGAGGTTTTAGCACTGAGCATCCTAAGCATTAACTGTTCTGCTGGCATTTCTAAAGAGAAAATGGCAACACCTCGTCCTCTATCGAGTGCATTCTGAGCTAAGTTGAGACAAAACGCCGTTTTACCCATCGCTGGACGGGCCGCCACAATAATCAAATCACCCTCACCAAATCCTGAAGTGAGTCTATTAATCTCCACAAATCCTGTATCGACCCCCACAACTCCTGCGTTGCCACGTTTTTTCATCTCATGAATGTGCTCAATGGTTGCATGGGTCATCTCAGGCGATTCACGAAACTCTTTACTGCCACTCTCTTGCGTAATCTGATACAATTTTTGTTGCACCAAATCGACCACCTCAGTAGATGGCAAATCTTTTTCTATGGCAATCTCTTTAATATCACTTGTTAACTGAACTAACTCTCGCTTAATCGCCTTCTCACGAATCTCCTCAACATACGCTTTGGTGGTAGGTAAAGGATTGGTCGAGAGAATTTCAAGCATGGCATCTTCATCAAACCTGCTTTGCTGATTGAGCTTTTTCTTGATAAACTCTTCATCAATGGGTAAATCTTCCCTCTCACACGCTTCCATTGCTTCAAAAATATAACGATGACTGGGCAAATAAAAATCTTTCGCACCAATCAATGCGGCGACATCTTCAAAGGTTGTTGGATTAAAAAGAATAGAACTTAAAACAGAGCGTTCTATGTTGACATTATGAAGATTACTCATGCTTTATATTCCTTTGCCGCAAGTTCAACCGCTTCTATAAATTTATCGACCAAATCTTCCTCTTTAAGTTTTGCCACAACTTCTCCTTTGACCATCACAAGCCCCTGCCCTTTTCCAAACGCAATGGCGACATCCGCATGTTTTGCCTCACCAATGGCATTGACCACACATCCCATCACCGAGATATTTAAAGGCGCTTTAATATGCTTGGTACGACGCTCCACTTCCGCAACGGCATTGACCAAATTCGCTTCCAAACGCCCACATGTCGGACATGAGATAATGTTTAAGCCCTCTGCTTGCACACCACTGTCTTTTAAAATGGCTCGCCCTACGCTTATCTCCTCTTCAAGCTCACCTGTAATGGAAACTCGAAGCGTATCACCTATGCCATCTAACAAAAGGGTACCTAAAGCGATGGACGATTTGATAGTAGAATGAAACAGTGTTCCAGCTTCCGTAACACCCAAATGAAAGGGATACTCCACCAAAGGACGTAGCATTCGGTACGCCTCAACGGTACGTTCCACATCACTGGCTTTTAGGGAGACTTTCATATTGGTAAAGCCCAAATCTTCTAGGTACTTGATGTTATAAAGGGCTGATTCTACCATGGCTTTTGTGGTTGCGCCATACTTCTCATCAAACTGTTTTTCCAAACTGCCACTGTTCACGCCGATGCGGATGGGAATATGACGTTCATTGCACGCTTTTACAACCTCTTTCACCCGCTCTTTGTTCCCAATGTTCCCAGGATTAATGCGAATACAATCGACCACCTCAGCAGCAATGAGTGCAAAACGGTAGTTAAAATGAATATCCGCCACAATCGGCAAAGAAGACTCCGCTTTAATCGCTTTAAGTGCATACGCATCTTCATAATCAGGCACAGCGACACGGACAATATCACATCCCGCAAAATGCAACCGTTTAATCTGCTCTAATGTGCCTTGAACGTCATGGGTTTTTGAAAAAGTCATGGATTGTACAGGGATTTTAGCATCGCCTCCCACAGGGACATTGCCTACAAAAATTTGTTTGGTTGGGTATCGTTTTATCATGGTGTATCCAAAATTAAATTGATTTGTTTTATAAGGTGTTTATTATACCTTTTTTGATTTTAAGAAAAAGAGAGCGGATCCATATCAGCTTCAACCTGTAAGGCTTTGCTTAGATGAGCAAATTCTAACAGTGCTTTGGTAGAAGGGCTACGCACCAAAAGCTCATAGCGGTATTTTCCTGCTATTTTGGCAACACCCGCTTTGCCGTGTCCTACTACTTCAATACTTTTAAATCCTAAAGCCATTTGGGCTACATTTTCAATGCGCTCTTTAGCTTTTTCCTCTTTGGCGTGTGCGCTCATCAATTTGAGCATTTTTTGAAAGGGTGGATAAAGTGGATTGCGAAAGGCTAATTCATCGTTTAGAAATTGCTCATAATTTCCCAAATAACGCTTAAAAAATGCACTGTTTTGTGTTTGAAGCAACACTTCACCATACCCTTTTCGACCACTTCGCCCCGCAATTTGCATGACAAGCGCTAGGGTTTTTTCTCTGGCTCGAAAATCGCTCATATTTAAAAGCGCATCCACCCCTAAAATCACCGCTAAACCCACACCGTGGTAATCATGCCCTTTGCTGAGCATCTGCGTTCCCACTAAAATATCTATCTTTTTTTCATTGAAATCACTCAGTATTTGGGTGAGTTGTTTTTCGGTTTTAATGACATCACGGTCAAACTGCGAAACGCTAAAGTCTTTAAAGTGGTGTGAAAGTTTCTCTTTCACCTCCGCCGTTCCCATCCGGGTCGCAATAATCTCCTCACATCCACACTTCGGACAGGCTTTTGGAATCGCTTCGGTGTAATTGCAGTAGTGACATTTTAACGCATGAACATGTAAGTGAACACTCATGGCAACACTGCAATAAGGACACTCCACACTCGCTCCACAGCTTTTACATGTAATGTACTTAAAATTGGCTCTGGTAGGAACAAAAACCACCACTTGCTTCTGCCGTTTCAGCGTTTTTTCGATGGCAACCACCACGGCATTAGAAAGTCCATGCTCACTCTCGTCATACATCACATGCATTGAGGCTTCAAAAAACGTCCCCTTAAGCCTAAAGGTGGGAAGCTTTTGAACGCTGTTTAAACTAGGCGTTGCAGAGCCTAAAAGCACTTTGGCATTGAGTTTTTGCCCAAAAAGAAGGGCTAAATCTTTAGCGTTGTAGCGAGGTCTATTGCTTGATTTGTAGCTTTCATCGTGCTCTTCATCGACCACAATCAAGCCTAGTTTTTCATAGGGTAAAAAAAGAGCCGAACGGGTTCCTGCTACAATGCAAATTTTTCCCTCTTGAAGCTCTTTTAAAATCTGCTCTTTTTTCTTAGCGCTAATTTTTGAGTGCCAAATCGCAACATGAGCACCAAAATGATGCTTAAGCCTGCTTTTCATCTGTGGGGTTAAACCAATTTCTGGTACTAAAAAAGCTACCTGTTTTCCCTCATTGATGGCTTCTTCAAAGAGTTTCATATAGATTTCTGTTTTGCCACTGCCTGTATCGCCAAAAAGCAGGGCATTTGGATTGGCTTTGATAAACGCCAAAGCCTCTTCTTGTAGACTAGAGAGTTCAATGGCGGTGTTAATCGTTTGGTTTACATGTAAAGATTTTTGTGAAAACGGGGTAAAAAGTGCCAGCGCTTCACCTAAGGAGCAGACATAATACTCTGCAATAAAACGTGCCAATTCAAGCGTTTTTGAAGGATAAAAGGCTTTACATGTAAGCAAAATTTCTTCACACGCAAAAGAAGGTTGCTCAACGCACTCAAGCACAACACCCAAAAGTGTGCGTTTAGAAAGGGACACTTCCACCACCCTGCCTATCTCTAAAATATCATGAGAGCAATACGTTAAGGGAGTAAGCGGAGATTTTAAAAGAGAAATAAGATAGTAATGCACACGAAAGTTATTGCGTCAACGATTTACAATTTGTGCCTGTGCTACTGTTTGTTGTATCACAGGTAAAACCTGTGGTAGCATTGTACGTAAAAGGAATCGTTTGACCTAAAATTTTAAAAGAGTACCCCGTAGTCGTTTTCATCCAATGACCATCCGCATTTTTAGAGATAATAGGATAATCCAATACATCTTTAAACAGTTCCTGTCCCTCGGCTGTCGTTGTATTAGTATCAAGTGTGAGAGCTGTTGTATTTCCTTCTAAAAGTCTTTTGGATTTTTGAAGGGCTATACCACTGCGAATAGCAGCTACTTGCGATTTGCCTTTAACCAACATCGCATCATCACGAGTTACGACAAGTTTTGGAATAGCAACACCGGCTAAAATACCAAGCACAACAATAACAAAAACCAGTTCTATCATCGTAAAAGCCGATTTACTCTTCATATTTTCCACACAAACCCTTTAGAAAAAATGCTACAAGACTTTCAAAAAGCCTTGTAGCTGTACTATAACTCTTAATATTTAACAGATTGTCCACGGACAGATGTATTTGTTTCAGAAACTAAAGATTGAACACCTTTACAAATATCAGATGATGAATCAGAACCATTTGCTAAAATTAATGATGTACCATCAAATTGCAAGGTCATACATACTGCATTACCATTATCACTATCTTTATTTAAAAAACTAACGGTATTTCCAGATACAGAAGCATCATCAGAAGCCACCATATCTGCAACCACATTAGATGCTATGGAAAAATTCGCATCATGAATACTTGTTACACCTTGTGCCACAATATAAGAAGCTAATTCTGTTTTAGCTGTTTGAATATTAGTTGCCATTTTTGAGATTTTTGCATCATCTCTTGTCGCTGCCAATCTTGGAATCGCCACTGCTGCCAAGATACCTAAAATAACGATAACGAAGATAAGTTCGATCATCGTAAAACCTTTTTTCATCGTTTCTCCTTTGTTTTTTAGCCAATACACTTATTGACCATTGAGTTCATTTTATAGTATTGTTTTTAAAGTGTTACTTAAACTTCTTCTATTTT
Source organism: Sulfurospirillum sp. (assembly GCA_021206415.1). Taxonomy (GTDB): domain Bacteria; phylum Campylobacterota; class Campylobacteria; order Campylobacterales; family Sulfurospirillaceae; genus Sulfurospirillum. Next base: position 26,070 of record JAJOKG010000178.1, read on the forward strand.
TGTAAGCACGTGTTTAATTTCGCTTTCTAAAAGAAAATTATCATAGCACTTCTCCACATAGGCGAAGAGAAGCTCTTTGGGATCAATGGTACTTTTTCCTTTAAATTGCTCTTTAAAATCAGCTTCAAATTTGAGCGCAAAATCACCCTCTAGTTTAATATCAAAATCTTTTCCACCAAGGCTGATTGTTATTTTATTCATTTGCCAAGCACTGCTTCAATTTTACTCAGCAAATCATCGGCATTGACATCTTTGTTAATTAAATCATGTTCTAGTTTTGCAATTTGTACATTTTTCGCTTCTGCCATTGCTTTTGCTTTTACAACTTCTTGACGTAACTCTTCATTTTGTACTTGTAGGGCTTTATATCGTTCCAAAAGTTCCATAATTTTTTTGACTTAATGTACTCATATTTTTTTCTTCTTCAAACATTCATAGCTCCATTAGCGTTGTATTGGTATAATTGTAACAAAATAATCACAAAAGTATCAATATGAGCGAATTTTATCTACAAAGTCCTTATCAGCCCTCAGGTGACCAGCCTCATGCCATTGAAAGACTCAGTGCTTCCATCAAAAAAGGCAATCGCTACCAAACTCTTATCGGGGTGACTGGCAGTGGTAAGACCTACACGATGGCGCAGATTATCCAAAAACTAAAAATGCCCACGTTAATTATGACGCACAACAAAACCCTCGCCGCTCAGCTTTACAGCGAATTTAAGGGCTTTTTTCCTAAAAATCATGTGGAGTATTTTATCAGCTACTATGATTATTATCAGCCTGAGGCGTACATTCCTAGAAGTGATTTGTTTATTGAAAAAGATAGTTCCATTAACGAAGAGTTAGAGCGTTTGAGACTCAGTGCTACCGCTTCACTGCTCTCTTACGATGATGTGATTTGTGTGGCATCGGTTTCGGCAAACTATGGTTTGGGAAATCCTCACGAATACAAACAAATGGTGCAAATCATCGAAAAGGGTGAGAGCATTAACCAAAAAAAGCTTCTTTTACGTTTAGTAGATATGGGCTACAAACGCAATGACACCTTTTTTGATCGGGGATGTTTTCGTGTCAGTGGTGATGTGGTCGATATTTTCCCTGCGTACAACGAAGAAGAAGCCATTCGGGTGGAATTTTTTGGCGATGAAGTCGAGAGCATTTACTATTTTGATGTCTTTTTAAATAAAAAACTCCAAAGTTTACCCAAAGTGGTCATTTACGCCGCCAATCAGTTTATCGTAGGGCATGAGCGGCTTCAAAAGGCTATGAAATTGATTGAGCAGGAGTTGGACGAGCGTTTAGCTTATTTTAAAAAAGAGGACAAACTGGTCGAACACCAACGCCTCAAGCAACGGGTTGAGTTTGATTTGGAGATGATGGGGGCAACGGGGATGTGCAAAGGCATCGAAAACTATGCACGCTACCTGACAGGCATTGAGCCAGGGGCGACACCCTACTCGCTTTTTGACTACTTTGAGGCGATGAATAAAGAGTACCTCGTTATCGTCGATGAATCACACGTCAGTCTTCCTCAATTTCGAGGCATGTTCGCGGGAGATAGAAGTCGAAAAGAAGTACTCGTTGAGTACGGTTTTAGGCTTCCGAGTGCGCTAGATAACCGTCCGTTGATGTTTGATGAATTTATTAACAAAGCGCCTCGTTATCTTTTTGTGAGTGCTACACCTAAAGAGTTAGAGTTAGAACTCAGCGGTGAGAACGTGGCGGAGCAGATTATTCGCCCTACAGGATTGCTTGATCCTGAAGTGGAAATTTTAAGCAGTAAAAATCAAGTCGAAACGCTGTTTGACCGCATAAAAGAAGTTACATGTAAAGAGGAAAAAGTGCTTGTCACCGTGCTCACTAAAAAAATGGCAGAAGAGCTTACCCGCTACTACGCCGATTTGGGTATGAAAATCAAATACATGCACTCCGACATTGACGCCATTGAGCGCAATCAAATTATACGTTCCCTTCGTGTGGGAGAATTTGACGTGCTTGTGGGCATTAACCTGCTTCGTGAAGGGCTGGATTTGCCTGAGGTTTCTTTGGTTGCGATTTTAGATGCGGATAAAGAGGGATTTTTACGCTCAGAGACGAGTTTGATTCAGACCATGGGACGCGCCGCACGAAATCTTAATGGCAGGGTCTTAATGTTTGCGGAGAAAATCACCGACTCCATGCAAAAGGCAATTGAGACGACGCTAAGAAGAAGAGCTTTACAAGAGGCATTTAATCAAGAACATGGCATTACCCCAACGAGCACGACACGTAAAATGGATGAAAATCTCAAGCTTGAAGAGCATAGTGATATTTACAACACCTATGATAAAAAAGATAAAATTCCACCCAGCGAGAAGAAAAAAATTATCGCCGAACTCACCAAAGCGATGCATGAAGCCGCAAAGATTTTGGAATTTGAAAAAGCAGCCAAAACTGCGGGATCAAATCGAAAAACTCAAAAAGGCGTAACTCTTTACATGTAAAGATGATTAAGAGGAAAAATGTTACCTTTTTATAACATTTTTCTGATAGAATATTTGCCACTTTTTATAAAGGATAAAACGTGCCTGATTTAACGGATTCTTCCCTTTACTTAAACCGTGAGCTTTCATGGCTCAAATTTAATACACGTGTACTCTCACAATCGATGAAAAAAGAACTGCCTCTTTTTGAGCGACTCAAATTTTTAGCGATTTATGCCACCAACCTTGATGAATTTTATATGATTCGTGTAGCAGGTCTGAAACAACTTTTTAGTGCAGGTGTCATTGAAACAGGAGCCGACCAAAAAACCCCGCTCGATCAGCTACGAGAAATTCGCAGTTACCTTGCCAGTGAAAAAGAGGTGATTCAGAGTAGTTATGAAGAAATCGTAAAAGATTTGGAAAAAGAGAACCTTTTTTATTACCGCGTATGATGATTTAAGTCCTGCGTTAGCCAAACTCTCGGATGAGTACTTTTTTTCCAATATTTTGCCTGTCATTGTGCCTATTGCGGTCAATGCCACGCATCCTTTTCCACACCTCAACAACCTAAGCTTTTCCCTTGCGGTCAAACTTCAAGATGCTGAAAGCGCTGAGGGTGAAGAGAATTATAAATACGGCATGATTCGTATTCCTCGTGTTTTACCACGCTTTTTTCAAGCAGGCGATAACACCTATGTGCCTATTGAAACCATCGTTAGAAAACATGTTGAAGAGATTTTCTTAGGCTATAAATTGGTCGCATCTGCTGCGTTTAGAGTCACACGAAACGCCGATATGGTCATCGAAGAAGAAGAAGCGGATGATTTTATGATGATGATGGAGCAAGGCTTAAAACTTCGCCGAAAAGGAGCATTTGTTCGTCTTAACATCGAAGACAGCGTTGATCCTGATATTTTAAATTTTCTCAATTCACATATGCAAATCTTTTTTAAAGATATTTACACCTATAAAATCCCTTTAAATCTAGGCGCTTTATGGCAAATTGTGGGCAATAAAGATTTTTCTCATCTTGCTTTGCCTCCGTACAATTCAAAAATTTTACCACCCTTTGATACCAGTGAATCGGTTTTTTAAAGTGATTAATAAAAGCGATGTTTTGCTTTTCCACCCGTATGAGAGTTTTGACCCTGTTCTAAGACTGATTCGTGAAGCATCCAAAGACCCTAAAGTCATCTCTATTCGTATGACACTGTACCGTGTAGAGAAAAACTCACAAATTGTTCAAGCTTTGATTGACGCTGCAAATGAAGGCAAACAAGTCACAGCCGTGGTAGAACTTAAAGCACGTTTTGATGAAGAGAACAATTTACACTGGGCAAAAGCCTTAGAGCAAGCAGGTGCTCACGTCGTTTATGGCATTACAGGGTTTAAAGTTCACGCGAAAATTGCGCAAGTGATTCGTCAAGAAGAGGATGGCAAGCTGAAATTTTACATGCACTTTAGCACAGGCAATTACAATGGCGCCACCGCAAAGGTTTACACAGACACGAGCTTCTTTACATGTAAAGAGGAATTTGCCAAAGACAGCACGATGTTTTTTCACATTTTATCAGGGTTTTCAAAGCATAAAAAACTTGACACCCTTTTAATGTCACCCACACAAATCAAGCCAAAAGTCATTAGCCTCATTAATAACGAAGCTCATTATGGTAGCGAGGGGCGCATTATTGTCAAGATGAACTCATTGGTTGATCCTGATGTCATTCAAGCCTTATATAACGCTTCGAAGAAAGGGGTTCAAATTGATATTATTGCCAGAGGAATCTGTTGTTTGAGACCGGGTGTTGAAGGAATAAGTGAGACGATTCGTGTACGCTCCATCGTAGGAAAATACCTAGAACACGCCCGTATTTTTTACTTTAAAAATGCGGAGCCTACCACTACATTTATCTCAAGTGCGGACTGGATGCCACGAAATTTGGAGAGACGTTTAGAGCTTATGACGCCAATTTTCGATAAAACGTTACAGCAAAAACTCTTTGAAATTTTACAACTCCAACTCAACGATAACGTCCTTGCATGGACGTTAGGAAGCGATGGTGAGTACACACCTTCTTTTCCAAATGCAGATGAAAAAGCCATTAACAACCATACGATTTTAGAAGATTATATGAATAAAATCTACAAAGCGCAAAAGAAAGACAACACCTCACATAAAGCTGAAAAGCTCGCACGCCGTCTCTTTAAGGAGAGTTAGAATGATTATGGAGCTTCAAGGACTTAAACCAGAGATTGCTAGCAGTGTTTTTGTAGCTCCTAGTGCGGACATCATCGGAGATGTTCGCATTGATGAAGAGAGTTCTATCTGGTTTGGTGTGGTCATTCGAGGAGATGTTAATGCCATTTGCATTGGCAAACGTACCTCCGTTCAAGACTTAAGCATGATTCATGTAACCCACTACACCCAAAAAGATAGAAGCGATGGCTTTGCCACAACGATTGGTGATGATTGTACCATTGCCCATCGGGTGATGTTGCATGGATGTACCATTGAAGATGCGTGTTTGATAGGGATGAGTGCTACCATTTAGATGGTGCGATTATTGGAAAAGAATCGATTGTAGGAGCGAATGCTTTGGTCACGAAAAACAAAGTGTTTCCACCACGCTCTTTGATTATGGGCAATCCTGCAAAGTGTATTCGTGAACTCAGTGATGAAGAGGTAGCATCGCTTTATCAGTCCGCTCGCAATTACGTGAACTTTAAAGCGATGTATCAGGCGTAGTTTTTTTTCTCTTTTCTCTTTTTTCTTTTTTTCGTTGTTGTTGGGGTCGGCTAAAAGCGATGAGTTGCTCTATGGTTTGCACTTCATTGGGGAGATGATGAAAAATATGCAATAAAACTTCTGTCGTTGCTTTAGCATCACATAAAGCTCGGTGATGGTTTTCAAAGTTAATCCCTAAATGCTCAGCCAATGCACTTAAACCATATTTGGGAGCTTCTATGCATTTTCGTGCCAAATCAATCGTATCAAGTCGTCGGTTTAGCAAAGGACCAAAACCTGCTTGCTCAAGCGCATACGAAATAAAATAGTAGTCAAAATTAACATTGTGTGCCACAAAAACAGCATCTTTAATAAATAACCTAAATGCTTCAAGGACAGAATTTAAAGAGGGAGCATGAGCGAGTTCATTGAGTGTAATTCCTGTTAATTGAACAATACTTTCAGGCAAAATATCGGTTTTCACTAAAGAGGAAAACTCTCCAACAATTTCGCCTTTTTCAACCATGACTGCGCCAATTTCTATAATGTGATCCATAGAAGGCTTACTCCCATTGGTCTCAATATCCACAATACAAAACTTTCCCTCTAAAATAGGTGTGCTAACCGTCTCTAGTGTGAATGCGTAATTATTGTATTTACCAATAGGAAGTCCTAAAAGTTTGAGCATCGCCAAATCTTCAACATCCACATACTCTAACTCTTTAAACGTATGCATTTTTGCAAAAAACTCTTTATGAAAAATAGGCTTTTGTGTCAGTTTGCTAATAAAATTATCCAGTGCTCTCACGATTTGGCTCGCTTTAGAAACGCTTTTATTTTCTCATGATCTTTGATACCCTTCTCTTTTTCAACACCACTGCTCACATCAACCCCGTAAAAACCAAAAGGTTTAAGTCCTTCAAGATTTTCTGGCGTGAGTCCTCCTGCAAGAATAATATTCTCACAATCGTGATGTTCAAACCATGAAAGATCTAGCCTCTGCCCTGCTCCACCAAAACTAGGCACATGCGCATCCACCAATCGAATCAGTCCTTGGTACTGTGTGATATCATCTTCCTTTTGAGCTCTAATCACTCTTAAATAAGGCACTTTTAACGCACTCCAAAAGGCATCATCCACATCAAAATGAATCTGCGCCATATCCATCCCAGCCTCTTTACATGTAAAGGCAATTTCTTCTGGTGTTGCATCAACAAATAGGCCAATTTTCTTTACATGTAAAGGGAGCTTTTCTGCAATTTTTCGTGCCTCAAGTGGCGCAATATAACGAGGCGATGGGGGATAAAAAACAAACCCTAAAGCATCCGCACCTGCAAGAGTAGCGTACAGAGCATCCTCAAGATTGGTTATTCCACAGATTTTAACCCACATCACTTATACTTTCAGTGAATCGATTGCGCTTTTATAATCCGCTGAGCCAAAAACATAATTTCCCGCAACGACAATGTCCACCCCCGCATCAGCAAGTGCTTGAATGTTTTGGTTATTCACACCGCCATCAACCTCTATAAGGGTTTTGGTATTGCGTTTTTCAATCATCTCCTTAAGACGTGAAGCTTTTTCTAAAACGCTGGGAATAAATTTTTGTCCTCCAAAGCCAGGATTGACACTCATTAAAAGTACCATATCTAAATCTTCTAAGAGATATTCAATGCTTGAAGGTGGTGTATGAGGGTTTAAAACTATCGCAGGAGAGATACCGTAATCACGAATTTTTTGAATCAAACGATGGGGATGTTTCTCTTCTTCGATATGAAAAGAGAGGTATTTGGGTTTTAATGGCGCAAATAAATCAACAAAAAAGGTATTGTTCTCAACCATCAAATGGATATCTAAAGGTTTGGTGGCTGCCTTTGCAACAGCACTCACCACCACGGGTCCAATCGTTAAATTAGGAACAAAATGCCCATCCATCACATCCACATGAACCAAATCACATCCCGCCTCACAAATAGTGGTTATCTCTTCATTAATCCTTCCAAAATCACACGAAAGGATACTTGGTGCTACTAACATTGCTAACCTTATTCAAATTTTTAACAAAATTGTATCAAAATTTATATTCTTTTCGCTATAATCACAGGCTCCATTGAATTAAGCGTTTCTTTTGCTTCTTTCATGTACAATTCACGAAAAATTTTAAGGATATCGATATGGCAAGAAAATGTGCTCTTACTGGAAAAGGCCCTATGGTTGGCAACAATGTAAGCCATGCGAACAACAAAACTAAAAGAAGATTCCTTCCAAACTTAAGAACTGTCCGTGTGACACTTGAAGATGGAACGACTAAGAAAATTAGAATTGCTGCTTCGACACTTCGTACCATGAAGAAAAACGGCTAAAATTTCTCCTTCTCGGGGAAATTTTACGCTTTATACTTTTGTTTTACTGCTTAACTTTCACACTAAAATCCTAAAGGATTTATTCCATGTTCACACTTTTACCGCTTCAAAATGGTTTAGATAATGTTACTGGTTTTTTTTCATCAAGGTGTTTGCGCTGGCTTTAAACCCAATGGAAAAAATGATGTGGCATTTATTCGCTCAAACGAGCCATGCGATGTTTCCGCTGTATTTACCAGCAATGTTTTTCAAGCAGCACCCATTAAACACTTTTTACGTTATCCAAAAGGGTTTCAAACCAATTTTATTTTAATGAACGCTAAAAATGCCAATGCGATGACCGGTGCAAAAGGGATTGAAGATATTGATACCCTTTTTGGCAAACTCAAAGAAAAGTTTCCAACACTGCACAACCCTATTATGAGCTCAACAGGTGTCATTGGATACCGTTTGAATGTTGAAAAACTCTCAACCGCTTTTGAACTGTTTGATTTTAACGCCAAAGATTCTCATGCGACAGCCTCAGCCATTATGACAACGGATAGTTTCAAAAAAGAGCTTTGTTTTAAAGTGATTCTTGAAGATGGCAGTTTCTTTCATCTTGCCGCTATCTGCAAGGGGGCTGGAATGATAAACCCTGCTATGGCGACCATGCTCTGTTTTATTCTTACCGATGCGAATATTCCAAAAACGGACATGGATGCGCTTCTTCTTCCTGCCATTCAAGAATCCTTTAACGCTGTTAGTGTCGATGGCGATACCTCAACCAACGATACCGTGCTTCTGTTAAGCTCAAAAGAGAGTGGTGTTTATGACAAAGAAGCTTTCAATGAAGCCCTTCGTCTTATCACCAAAGAGTTAAGCCTTATGCTGGTGCGTGATGGTGAAGGTGCCACCAAAGTGGTCGCCTTTGAAGTCAGTGGAGCTAAAAGTGTTGAAGAAGCAGAACGAGCGGCTAAAGCGCTGAGCAATTCACTCTTAGTAAAAACCGCCCTTTTTGGAGAAGACCCAAACTGGGGACGCATCGCTTCCACCATTGGGGCAAGTGGCATTACATGTAATGAAGATACTCTGGTGATTCATTACGATGATGTTTTAATTTACTCGTGCAACCAACGCTCACTCGATGCAGAAACTGAACAAAAAGCAGCCGCAGTCATGAAAAAAGAGTCGTTTCGCATTCATTGTGAATTGGGTGTAGGAGCATATTCCTTTACCGCTTATGGCTGTGACTTAGGACATAAATACGTTGAAATTAATGCGGATTATCGTACTTAGCCTTAAAATTAAGCACATTTTGATACAATAAAACTAAATCTACAAGGAGTTATCATGTTACACGAATACAGAGATATTATCTCAAAACTTAAAGTTGACAACGCTCACTTTGCTAAAATTTTTGAAAAACACAATGAACTTGACCAAAAAATCACAGATGTTGATGAGGGCAGAGAGCATATGAGTGATTTAGATCTTGATGCGTTAAAAAAAGAAAAACTTAAACTTAAAGATGAAGCGTATGCAATGATTGTTGCATACAAAAAAGAAAACAACCTCTAAAATATCGTTTGGGCTTATAAGCCCAAACACTCCACATTCACAACTTTTCCT
>JAJOKG010000156.1 GCA_021206415.1 Sulfurospirillum sp.
GATGTGGTTAATATATGGTTTAGGAATTGTTATAATACTTTTGATTATAAAAAGAGTTTTTAAAAATTGGTTATATAACTATGAAAGAAAAGGATAAAACAGAAGTCTCTTTCGCTGAGTTAGGTGAAAGACTTTCAATACAAAAACAACTTCATGTTTACGTTGAATCTGTATCAATACATCGTGATGTTTTGGAACCTAATAAGAATACAATCGAAATTAATGGATTTATAGAATTGTGTGAGAAGTGTATTCCTCGATTTGCCAATGTAAAAATAAATATTTTTAATTATGATACTGAGCGTTATCAATTTGGCTTAATTTGCTATAAAAATGATGGTTTTAGGTATGAATTTTAATGTGGACATTCACAATAAATCAGCCTATGAAGAGATGATACATTTAGTAGATATTCCAAATATTTCTTGTCAAAAAAAAGTGTTAGATACGAATATCTCGAGAACATTAATGACGATGAAGTCTAAGAGAACAGTTGATATTTTTTATCTAAAAGATGAAAATGGAGATAAAAACAGAGAAGAAATAAAGAAAATGCTTCAAACGGATGAAGAACCACCTAATGAAATGTATTTTTAATTACCAATATTTGTGTAAATCAAAAAATAGACTAAGTCTATATTAGTACCCTGCCAACTCTTGCATCAACGCTTGAACATCGCTCTTATCGAAAAAGAGGTTGAACTCTAACTCTTTAGAAAATGCTTTGAGCAGAGCGATTTTTTTGCTTTGGCGCTCGCTTGGATCGTCGATGGTTGAGAGTTCTGTTTTCAGTCGTTCGCGGTATATTTCACGAATCTCTTCTTGTTTTTGAGGGCTTGGTTTGGCTTTAGTGCGCGGTTTGAGCCAAAAATAGACGAAAACGAGGAGCGAACTTAACAGCAGTATTTGAGGTAAAAAATCCATCACTCACCTTTACATGTAACATTTTTTCATTCAACAGTATATCCAACCAAGAGCGATAAAATTTAGACTTCTTTCATTTCTTAAACCACTTTTGTGTAAAATCACTTAAACTAACACAAAGAGGAAACCCATGCACTTTACAACTCCCCTTAAAAGCAATAGCACCAAAATCATGCTCGTAGGAAGCGGCGAGCTGGGCAAAGAGGTGGTCATCGAAGCCTCACGTTTGGGTATTGAGACCGTCGCGGTGGATTCATATCCGCAAGCACCTGCACATTTGGTTGCCAATAAAAGCTATGTTATCAATATGAAAAACAAAGAAGAGCTTTTAGAGGTGATTCGTCTCGAAAAGCCGACGTATATCTTGCCTGAAGTGGAAGCACTGAGCATTGAAGCACTTATTGAGGCTGAGAAAGAGGGCTTTTGTGTGATTCCCAATGCGGATGCGGTAAAAAAGACGATGAATCGCAAAAATATTCGTGAGTTTGCCGCTGAAAAATTAGGGCTTAAAACCAGCGGATATATTTTTGTTAAAACGCTTGAAGAGCTAAAAGATGCGACAAAAAAATTGGGCATTCCTTGCGTGGTTAAGCCTGTGATGAGCTCATCTGGACATGGACAAAGTGTTATCAAAAGTGAGGCGGACATCCAAAAGTCATGGGAGATTGCAAAAGAAGCCAGAGGTGATGCGAGTGAACTCATCGTGGAAGCGTTTGTGCCGTTTGATTATGAGATTACGCTTCTTACCGTTCGCAATGGCAAAGAGACCGTTTTTTGTGAGCCGATTGGGCATATTCAAGAAAATGGGGATTATGTTCTTAGTTGGCAGCCTGTTCCTATGAAGCCCGAAGTTTTAGCTAAAGCGCAAGTGATGGCAAAAGCGGTGACGGATGGTTTGGGTGGTCGTGGGCTTTTTGGGGTGGAATTTTTTGTGAAAGACGATGAAGTCTATTTTTCTGAACTTAGTCCTCGTCCACACGATACGGGCATGGTGACACTCATTACCCAAAGCCAGAGTGAATTTGCTTTACATGTAAGAGCCGTTTTGGGGTTACCACTTGATTTTACCTTTTACGGAGCGGGTGCGAGTGGGGCGTTTAAAAGCCTTAAAGAGGAGCATTTGCCCGTACTTAACATTCCAGAGAGTGCCTTTTCTAAAAACTCTTATGTGCGTGTTTTTGGAAAACCAGTAAGCCATGTGGGACGTCGTATGGCGGTGGCTCTTGTCTTAGATGAAGTGGAAACAGCAAAGAAAAAAAGCCAAAAGAGATTGTCTCAGCGATAGTGGGCTAATCGTAAGTATTTAGAAAAAATTTATCAAAGAGGGCTATAATGAAAGTAGCCCAAATTGAAAGAAATGTTATGAATAAACATGTTGTTGAACAAACCGTGATTTTCTTCAGTGTCTCGAAATGGCTTTTTCTCTCTTCGGTTGTTGGAATAATGATAGGCGGGTTAATGTCTCTTTTCTTAAACATCCTTTCAACAGCCGAAGCAACACGAGGAACTCTTCCTTTTCCTTTTTATTTTACCCTTCCTTTTGCATTAATGCTAACGACGTGGATTGTCCAAACGTTTGATAAAAATGCCACAGGGCATGGCACAGAAAAGGTCATCGAAGCGGTGCATAAACGTGATGGGTATATTAATGCTAAAGTGATTCCTGTTAAGTTAGTGGCTACGGTTTTAACCATTTTTTCAGGAGGCTCCGTAGGCAAAGAGGGACCAGGGGCTCAAATTGGTGCGGGGGCGGCATCGTTTGTAGCAACGCTTTTGAAATTTTCAAAATCCGATCGTAAAAAACTGGTGATATGTGGTATTAGCGCGGGATTTGCTTCGGTATTTGGTACACCCATTGCAGGAGCGATTTTTGGTATTGAGGTGCTCATTATTGGCGTGATTATGTACGATGTTTTACTGCCATCGTTTATTGCTGGATTTGTTGCCTTTACGACAGCACAGTTTTTAGGCGTGAGTTATCATTATTATGACATTAACATGTACAGAGCATTTAGTTTAGATTTTTCACTGATTATGCAGGTGGTTTTAGCGGGTGTTTTTTTTGGGGTTGTTTCTGATTTGTTTATTACTGTGGTGAATAAAGTAGAAATGTGGATAAAAAATATTCCTTATAACCGTTACTTAAAAGCGTTTGTTGCTGGCGTCGTGATGGTCGTGATCTCTTATTTTCTTTCTGAAAATTATTTGGGTTTAGGTTTAGGAACCATTCGTGATGCTCTTAGTCCCAATACTCTTATCTCTGATAATGTGCATTGGTATGATTTTATTTTCAAAACACTTTTTACTTCTATGACGCTTGCTTCTGGGGGAAGTGGGGGAATTATTACTCCTGTTTTTTATGTGGGGGCGACAAGTGGAGTTGTTTTTGGGCATATTACAGGAGATCACATTGCGTTGTTTGCCGCCCTTGGATTTGTGAGTGTGTTAGCTGGGACGACAAATTCTCCAATTGCGTCTATTATTATGGCGGTGGAACTTTTTGGGGTGCATATGGCAAATTACGCAGCGCTTAGTGTTGTCATTGCCTTTTTGATTACGGGGCATCGAAGTGTGTTTGGTTCTCAAAAATTAGCACTCAATAAGGCGGATAATATTACGATAAAAGAGGGAAGTGATGTTGAGGATACGTCGATTAGCATTGATATGAGAGATATCGATAAGGTAAAACGGTTGAAAAATAGATTACGTTATAAACAGTTACGATGGCAAGTGAAAAATGCAAAACAAGATGAACACTAAAATACTTATCAGTGCCTGTTTAATGGGCGAAAATGTGAAGTACGATGGTGGCAATAACCTTTTACATGTAAAGATAATAGAGCAGTGGAAAAAAGAGGGGCGTTTGGTGCTTGCATGTCCTGAAGTCTTAGGTGGACTAAGCACGCCTCGTCCTCCTTGTGAAGTGGTGTGTGGCTCTGGACGTGTGGTGAATTGTGAAGGTGAAGATGTGACTAAAGCTTTTATTAAAGGCTCAGATGAGACTTTGAAAATCGCACATGAAAATGGTGTTGTCATGGCAATTTTAAAAGCCAGAAGTCCTTCTTGTGGAAAAAATATTATTTATGATGGCACATTTTCGCATACCCATGTGCATGATTCTGGTTTTACATGTAAAGCTTTGCATAAAGCGGGCATTGTTGTCTTTAGCGAGGAAGAGTTAGAAGAAGCGGAGGCTTTTTTAAAACTCCATGAGGTTTAGCTATTGGAAACAAATGCTTTCATTTTTTGAGAAAGACCTTTGTAAACGAGTTCATAAGAGTCATCAATCCAGCCAAAAAGCAGGGAATTATCAATGCGCTTATCGCAAATGATTGTATTCCAATGTTTTTTATTCATATGATAACCCGCGATAACATTTTCGTAAATTTCTCGTAATTCTCTTGCATAATAAGGATCACACTTAAGGTTAATGCGAGGAGGATTACTCTCTTCATCTAATAGGGCAAAGATTTTATTACCTACTTTATAGACGGCAGTGGTTTCATCAAAAGGGTACTCTTTTACAGTACCTTTCAAGCTGAGGCAGTAGTCATTGAGCATTTCAAAAGTCATTATTTCCCCCTTTATGGTGTAACTGAAGTATAACGCTAAAGAGTAGAATTGTATATAAAAAAGATAAAAAAAGTCTTATTAACTTTTTGTTTACAAAGGATTAATAGAACGTTTAAAGAGTTACTCTATACTTTCACTACCAAGACAAAACCTCCTTTTTGTGTAGAACAACTTAACTTTTTTTAAAAATGAACGCTCGGATTGCCCAGTTCGAGCGTTCATTTTCTTACGCAAACCTTTCAATTTACTCAAACGGATTATCTACTTTCTTAGCCACATTTTAAATCATATTGAAAAAACTAAAAGATTTTCTTATTTTTGAAATATTTTCCCAAGGAATTGGATAATTCTGTATTTTATTATCCTACTCCATCTTTCTTGTCGATAACATCTCGAATATGGGCTATCTTCATACGGTTTATTTTTACAAAACGCAGCTACAGCACTATTGAGTGTTGATTTTGCAAAAAACTCTAGTCTCA
>JAJOKG010000063.1 GCA_021206415.1 Sulfurospirillum sp.
ACCGCTCCTTTTTCATGGTGTGAGCGTGGGTGTTGCTGGTTGGGGCAGTGTTCAAACCAGTAGCTATCATGATGCGTACGATGAAAATATCGCCGATAGAATGGCGCTTTCAAAAGCTTATCTTAAAATCGAACAAGAGGGAATGGGCAAAGTAGTATTGGGACGCCAAGATGTTGATTTTAATTGGCTAACAGACTATATTGATGGTGTCACTGCGGAAGTCACCGTTATTGATAATTTAGTCCTTTCTATGGCGTGGGCGCAATCGAATGCGGTGATTGATATTGATGAAATTTCAGAGCGTTTCACCAAAATTAACGGACACGATGGTGTCTATATGCTCGATGCCAAATACACACCCGTAGAAATTTTAGAACTCAATCCTTATCTTTATTATGGTAATGATTTGTTGGATGCGTATGGTATGAAAGCAACCCTAAGTCTTGAGCCAAGTGATGCGGTTAAAACGACAACGATGGCACATTATGTTACAGTCAACAGCGATGTGGCAGACGTGGAAGATGGCTCTTTTGCCCAATTTGAACAAGGGGTAGAACTCTTTGGTGTAGCATTAGCTGCTGGGTATATGCGCACGCATGATGATGGTATGGGAGGTTTAAATGAGTTGGGTGACCAATCGCCATTTGAAGAGGGCAATCACGTCTTTGATCCTGAGGCAAAAACACCTTATGTCAGCGCTTCGTACGAAATTGAGGGTGTAACGCTTAGCGCATTGTATGGTCAAACCAAATATTATGATGGGGATGCTGATAAAAAATTTAAAGAAAAAGAGTTAGATGTGAGCGTGAGTTATGAGATTATCAAAAATCTTGAAGCTTCTTTAATGTATGTGAATGTCGATAATGACCAAAAAGATGAGAGTTATAATGCCTATAAAGCCCATATCTCTTATAATTTTTAAGTAAAACCTGAGGTATAAACTATTTTTACATGTAAAGATTAAACGCTTTACATGTAAAAAGTATTTAAGAAACTAAAGCAGATTGAATGATCGTTTCATTGGCTTCAAATTGAATCGTACAGTTGCTTTTATGCGCAATCTCTTCAATATTTTTTTCATAATGCAATAATGAAGCATCGCTTTTAATTGAAATGGAAAAAATAGGGTATTTTTTAGTGTTAAAACGAATATATTCCCCTGTGATTAATGAAAGGCGTGTGGTAATCACAGTTGCTTCTTTGTGGGCTTGGTAAATTTTATTGAGCAGTTTAATAAAATTTTCAACGTTGAGATGAAGATCAGGAAAAGTGGGGTCAAACTCTTTTTTAAATTTAATAGCGGCATTTGTGGAAGCAGCGCTAATACATAAATCTAGTAGTGCATAAATATTGACGCTCTCCCCATCTTCTTGAACATTAGCAAATTTCTTTGTTGCGTTTTTGTACAGTTTAATACCAATAACATCCTCATCCAAATACCCCACGGTAATAGCATAAAACTTGTAGGAATTAAAGGCAATGTCAACAATGGTCGTTTTAAATCCATAGGTGATACTCGCATATGTTCCTGCAATATCAAAAATTTTTTTATGATTCACCTCACCAAGAAGGTATTGCGCTTCTTGGTTGAGGGAGACAATTTTACCGTTGCTATCAAAGACTATAAAAGGGTTATAGTCGTGCTCTATCCACTCTTCAGCAAAATTCATGGTTTAACTTTCAATGTAATTTTTAAGTTTTCTTCCCACTTTTGGATGTTTGAGTTTTTTAATGGCTGAACTTTCAATTTGGCGAACACGTTCACGTGTGACATTAAGTTCTTTACCAATCTCTTCTAACGTTCTATCACTTTCATCGTGCATTAAACCAAAGCGCATACGAATGACTGCTTTTTCTCTGTCGTTGAGCTGATCAAGCACATCGTCAATTTGCTCTTTAAGATCCGATTTTAAAATATGATCCATCGGTGCAATAGAAGTTTTATCTTCTACAAAATCGCCAAACTTACCATCGTCTTCATTGCCAATAGGTGCTTCTAAAGAGATAGGCTCTTTGGTGATTTTAATGACATTTTTAACTTTATCCGCACTCAAGCCCACTTCTTCTGCAATGGTTTCAATGTCTGGTTCTTTACCTTCTTCTTGAAGGTGTTTACGAATGATTTTATTAATACGATTAATGGTCTCAATCATATGAATTGGAATACGAATGGTGCGTGCTTGATCCGCAATGGCGCGTGAAATTGCTTGGCGAATCCACCATGTTGCGTAGGTTGAAAATTTGTATCCTTTTTTGTACTCAAATTTATCAACTGCTTTCATCAAACCAATGTTGCCTTCTTGAATCAAATCCAAAAACGGTAATCCTCTATTGGTATAACGCTTCGCAATCGAAACAACGAGACGAAGGTTACTTTTTGCCATACGTGTTTTAGACTCATCGGCAATTTTTTTTACCCCGTTTGATTTGCTCCAAAATCTCTTTGAGTTTTTCAGGGTCCAAATCAAAACCTTGTTTACTGGCTTCTTTCGTTTGGAAAAGCTTTTTAATTTCCATGTAGGTTGAAACCATCGTAGCTTCTGGAACCATGACCGCAATATCTTCTTTGTTTAAATCAATGATATTTTTAAGTAAATTAAGGTGATTTTCCTTAAGTGTATCATTGAAAAGAGGCAATCGGTACTCCAGACGCTTAAGCTCTTTATCAAACTCAAAGTCACTTTTTAGTGCTGTTTCCATAGATTTAACGAGTTCATTAATGAGTTTACTCGTAGGTCCTAAATCCATCAACGCATCTTTAAGTAATTTCTTTTTATACGCCAATGCTAAATCATAGTTCATCATCTCTTCAGCATCAAGATTCTCTTCAGGTGGACGGGAAAAACTCTTCATCCAATCTTTTTTTGCTTTTTCTAAGGCTTTAAAGCTTTCAATGACTTTTTCTGTTCGAGAGTTGTCTTTTTTAGAGAGGGTGCGTTTTTCTTCACCATCTTCGTCAAACTCCTCCGTATCATCATCGCTATCATCATCGTCACCATCATCTTCAAAGGTTTTAAAGAGCTCTTTTACACGACGTTCACGATTAATCAAGGCTTCTTTATAATCTAAAATAAAGTCGATAAGATAAGGCACAGAACAGAATGCATCGATGATAATATCTTCACCGAATTCAATCTTTTTACTGATATCAATCTCTTCATCTTTGGTGAGAAGTGAAATTTGTCCCATCTCACGAAGATACATTCTAACAGGGCTATCGCTTCTTGACCACTCTAAAAGTTCTTTTTCACTGGCAAGATCAAACTCATCTTCTAGTGCTTCATCTTGGAGTTTTTGGCGCTCTTCCTCACGTTTTTTTGCCTCTTCTTTATTTCGAAGTTTGGCAATTTCAGCAGAAGAAATAAGGGTGACCTTGTATTTCTCAATTAAGCCCATTAATTTTTTAACATTAGCAGACGTTGGGGGCTTTGTAAAAAGTTCCATCACATTTTCATACGTGACGTACGCTTTCTCATTTTCTACGAAAAGTTCTTCTAATTCGGTATAGAGTTCTTTTGAAGCCATAGGTATAACTCTCCTTAAGAGTAAGGGTGTGGAGGTTTTTTTATTGTAAATATCTTTGCAATAATTTGTAATAAAAGATGTGGATTATACCGAGTTTTTTTTTTAAAGAGTGGTAAAAGTTGTTTTTTTCTAAAGTTGGAACAGGAGTTGCTTTAATCAATAAAGAATTTTTTAATGAGCGGATAAAACAATGCAAAATGGCTACTATGACGTTACTGGAGCAATGGTTACTCAGTTTAATAGACTCAATGTTATCTCCAATAATCTTGCCAATTTAAATACCACAGCCTTTAAACGAGATGATGTGGTTATTGGCGATTTTAAGCGCATTTTTCAAGAATACAAAGAAGAGATGCCTCTTTCTGATAATACTAAAGAAGCAAGTAAATTTGTCAATGCTGCTATGTCACGGGTGCCTCAGGTGGCAGAACACTACATTAAGTACGAACAAGGTGGCATTAAAAATACAGGCAATACGCTTGATTTTGCGTTAAAGCGTGAAGATGCCTTTTTTATGGTGGAGACTCCCAATGGTATTCGTTTAACCCAAAATGGCTCTTTTACTTTTAATAATGCGGGTGTTTTGACGACGAAAGAGGGCTATCCTGTGCTTCCTTCTACCTATTTTCAAAATCAACAGTACATTGTTATACCAGAAGATGGTGAACTTCGTGTTGATAGAAGTGGGGCAGTGTATAACATTGATGATGAAATAGGACGAATGTATATTGTTCAAAGCGATGATGTGAAGTCACTCACGAAAGAGGGTGATAGTTTGTATGAATTTAAAAGTACCGATGAGCTTACGACTCTTGAAAATGGAGATTTGGTTGCGCAAGGATTTTTAGAGACCAGCAACATTAATCCCGTGAGTGAAATGGTAGGGCTCATTGAAACCAATCGTTTGGTAGAGATGTACCAAAAAGTGATGAAATCACACATGAATGATTTAAACTCTGATGCCATTTCTAAATTAGCATCAACCAAAGCATAATTAGAGATTAAGGAAGAAAAATGATACGTTCACTTTATACTGCTGCAACGGGTATGATTGCACAGCAAACACAAATCGATACGACTTCAAATAACATTTCAAACGTTAATACAATTGGCTATAAAAAACAGCGTGCGGAGTTTGCGGATTTAATGTACCAAACCATGACCTATGCAGGAACATCAACCAGTGCTACGACAACCTCTCCTACGGGCATTGAAGTAGGTCTTGGTGTTCGACCTACTGCCATTGCTAAGCAGTTTACGCAAGGTAACTTTAAAGAGACAGGAAATTCACTTGATATTGCCATTACGGGTAATGGTTTCTTTCAAATTCAGCTTCCAGATGGTACCACAGGCTATACGAGAAATGGCTCGTTTAAACTCGATAGCGAAGGAAATGTGGTGAACAGTGATGGGTATAGACTTTTACCAGAATTGGTCATTCCTGAAGATGC
>JAJOKG010000094.1 GCA_021206415.1 Sulfurospirillum sp.
AAATTGCCCACTCCAACTAAAACAGCAGGATTAGCAACAATCATTCCCATACTTTTTAATCCAATAAAGGCAATAAATGTCCCAATACCCGCACTAATCGCTCGCCTTAAATCATGAGGAACACTTTTCATAATCCACACACGAAATTGTGTAAAAGAGAGAATGACAAATAAAATACCTGAGAGAAAAACAACGCCTAAAGCCGTTTGCCATGGCACTTTCATCCCTAAAACTAAACCAAAAGTAAAATAAGCATTAAGCCCCATTCCCACACTCATTGCAATAGGCGTATTTGCCCAAAGCCCATTAAAAACAGTTGATAAAATCGTAATGAGGGCTGTTGCCGTAATAAGCGCATCCATAGGCATTCCTGTTTTGCTCATAATAATGGCATTCACAGGCACAATATACATCATCGTTAAGAAGATGGTAAACCCAGCCGTCACTTCGGTTTTCACGTTCGTACCGTGTTCTTTTAGTTTAAAAAAGTCCAAGCCTTATCCTTTAAAATTTAGTAACATCTCAATTCATTGTATAAACTATCACGCTCTACCGCTTGAAATCCACTGGTTTGAATCAGCTCTAAAATACTCTGCAAGCCAAGCCCTTTAGCACTCTTTGCGCCTGCTGCGGATTGAATCGACTCTACTTCAATCGTTCCATCCAAATCATCCGCCCCATACTCCATTGCGACAAGGGCTAAATTAATCGTTGAAGTTGCCCAATACGCCTTAATATGGTCAATATTATCCAGCATCAAACGGCTAATCGCAAACGTTTTTAAAATCTCCGTAGAGCTTAAAAAATCTTCTACATGTAAATAGTTATTGTCTCGTTGATACACCAAAGGAATGAAGGCATTAAAACCGCCTGTTTTATCTTGCAATTCACGCAAACGAATCATATGGTCAATACGGTGTTCACGCGTTTCCACATGCCCAAACAGCATCGTAGCATTGGACTCTTTGCCTCTTTTGTGCCATAATTCATGGATGTGCAACCACTCCTGTGAACTTACCTTGCCTTTACAGATGTACTCACGCACTTCTTCATCAAAAATCTCCGCACCACCACCAGGCATTGAATCTACACCATGCTCAATCATCTTCTCAATGACCGCATCAAAACTGAGCCCATACTGTGTCGCTAAAAAGTTGATTTCCGCTGCAGTGAGTGCTTTTACATGTAAAGAAGGAAAACGCTCCTTGATTTTGGAGAAAATTTCCAAATACCACTCTAAACCTGTGTGCGGATTGTGAGCGGAGACAATGTGTACTTCGGTAATTGCACTGTGTTTAAGTGAATTTTCAAGCGCATTTAAAATCTCTTCGTGGCTCATAGTATAAGGATTTGGATTTTTTCGATTGGCTGAAAAGGCGCAGAATTTACAAATATCTTTGCAAATATTGGTAGGGTTAATATGTCGATTGACATTAAAAAAGACTTTATCACCATGAAGCGCTCTTCGCTTTTGATTGGCGTAGTGACCTAGCGTAAAAAGGTCTAAATCATACAGTGCAACGCCATCTTCAAGGCTCAATCGTTCATTGTTTTCTAATTTTTCAATAAGTGTCATGCTGTGCTTTCGGAAAGAAATAAAGAAAGATTTTAGCCATTTTTTTTATAAAGAGAGGTTAAACGAAAAGGAGGTTCACCCTCCTTTTTACATGTAATCCTCAGGAGGGAAATTCTCCACCACAAAATCAATGTCTTTATCGCCTCTTCCACTTAAGTTCACCAAAATAGACTCATAGGGTTTTTCTTTGGCAAGCTTCATGGCAAATGCCACAGCATGGGCACTCTCAAGTGCAGGGATAATCCCCTCATAATGACTTAAATCGTAAAATGCTTGAATGGTCTCTTTATCATCCGCAATGCCCACTTTCGTACGCCCAATCGAATTTAAATACGCATGTTCTGGTCCAACGGAGGGATAATCCAATCCACTTGCAATCGAGTAAACCTCCGCAGGCTCACCCTCACTGTTTTTGAGCATAATGGAGTTAAATCCATGCAAAATGCCCTCACTTCCAAAACTCAAACTTGCCGCATGTTCTCCTAGCTTCGTCCCACGTCCACCAGGTTCTACGCCATACATCTCACAAGAATCCTCTACAAACGCAGAGAAAAGTCCCATAGCGTTACTTCCACCACCCACACAAGCAACCAAATTATCAGGTAAATTACCTGTCATCTCTAAAAATTGCTCTCTAGCTTCAATACCCACAACACTTTGAAAATCACGTACCATCATAGGAAAAGGGTGCGGACCTACAACAGAGCCAATACAATAAATGCTATTTTCTGGGTCATTTAAATATGCCACAAACGCTGAATCAACGGCTTCTTTAAGCGTCTTTGCGCCAAAGGTAACGGGTACTACTTTTGCGCCTAAAACACGCATGCGAACCACATTGGGATGCTCTTTGGCGATGTCTACTTCACCCATGTGAATCTCACACTCCAACCCAAAGTACGCTGCTGCCGTTGCTAACGCCACGCCGTGTTGCCCTGCTCCTGTTTCAGCAATCAACTTTTTCTTACCCAAATATTTGGCTAACAATGCTTCGCCCATGCAGTGGTTGAGTTTATGCGCCCCGGTATGGTTTAAATCTTCCCGTTTTAAATAAATTCGTGCACCTCCCACATACTCACTTAAGCGCTTTGCATAATACACAGGGGTTGGGCGCCCTTGGTAATGTTTACGAATATCACGGAGTTCTCGAATAAAATCATGTGAATTACCAATCGTCAAATACGCCTCTTCAATCTTTTTGAACTGCTCCACAAGTTCTGGAGGCAAGTAGGCTCCACCAAATTTTCCAAAATAACCCTGTGCGTTGGGAAATGCTCTTAAATAAGGCTTTTGAGTCATAATTATCCTTTTTACATGTAAAGATTTTTTCATGCTTTGCTTACAAATTCATCAAACAAATGGGTCAGGCAAAAGCACTTTTTTTGTATTATAGCCCATAAGAATTAAAATAGGAAAAATAATGGAAATCGAAGAGATTATTGAAGATTTAATCGAAAAAAATGCTACTGATTTTGAGATATCCAAAGTCATTAAAGAGCATATTAAAGCCTATTTAAGCTCATTAAATGAAATTTTTTGTAGAAAATCAAGGTAAAGATTTTTTGGTCAAACATACTAAAAAAATTGACCAATTTATTCTTTTAATTTACAAATATACCCTACGCAAATACTTCGGCAATTACATGCCTTTTGCCAATGCTATTCCTGTGGTACTTGTGGGTATGGGAAGTTATGGTAGAGAAGAGCTGTGCGTCTATTCTGACATTGACCTCATGGTGGTTTACAAAGCCATTCCAGGGTATAACATTGAACCACTCATCCAATCCATGCTCTATCTTGCGTGGGATGCGGGAATGAAACTGGGGCATCGCACGCATAAACTTGAAGAGCTCTTTGATGCAAGCAATCAAGACCTTACCATCAAAACGGCCATGTTAGAGTCTCGCTTTTTATGCGGTTCTAAACTTTTATGGATGGAAACCGAGAGAGAACTTCTCAAACTACACAAAACCGATAAAGGCGATAAAAAAGAGATTATTTTACAAATCATTGCCGCGAATGAGGCACGCAGAGACAAACATCCCATGAGCATGGAGCCCAACATTAAAGAGGGAGTGGGAGGACTTAGAGATGCCCACACGCTTTTTTGGATGTGTAAAATTCTTTTTGGAAGCATTCGCATTAAGGATAGAGTACCTGAGATTATTAACGAAGAGGAGTACAAAGAGTTTCGAAGCTCCTTAGAATTTCTCTACCGTGTGCGCTCAGCCCTTCACTTAAGTGCCAAGAAAAAGCAAGATATCTTAAACCTTGAGTATATTCCTGATGTTGCGTCAAAACTGGGCTTTGAAAATAAGATTTTGAAAAATGCCCACATGCAACTTGCTTCTCGTACCTTAGCATGTATGCACACGGTGGATGTTACATGTAAAATCTTTATGCGTAAACTCACCGCCTCACTTTTTTTGTACCCTACCTGCTTAAGTGCTCTTAAAAAAGGTCGCATCCAAAAAGGACTTTATAGTGCCAATCATACGGTGTACGCTTCGCTGAAAAACCCACACCCCAAACTCTCAGTGGTGCTAGAACAACTCCAGCATTTTGATGATGCTTCTTTGCATTTTGATATTAGCTATGTGCATTATATTAAAAACGCACACTATCTAGCACACAACACACCTAAAACCTATAAACAATTTCGTGCCCTTTTGTTCCAACCCAATGTTTATACACTTTTTAGCCTTTTGTATGAAGCTTTACTTTTGCCTCAACTCGTTAAACCTTTTCGTCATATCTTAAACCTTGCACAATTTGATGGGTACCATAAATTACCGGTGGATATTCACTCACTGCACACCTTATATCATTTGGAAAATATTCAAGAACCTTTTATCAAATCCCTCTTTGATGATTTGTGTCCTGAAGGTCGAGCGATGCTCAAACTGGTCGCCTTTTTACATGATGTGGGCAAAGGCAGGAAAGATGACCACAGTGAACTGGGAGCAAAAATTTTTAGAGCCTATGCGGCAAAAATTGCATTTTTCAGAAAAAGCCATTGAAATGGGCGCTTTAATTATTAGATACCACACCCTTATGAGTAATACCGCCTACCGTGAAGATATTTACAACGAGAATGTCGTTCTTTCATTTATTTCAAAATTACAAAATCCCCAAGCACTCAAACTCCTTTACATCTTAACGTATGCCGATATGAGTGCAGTCAATGACAATATTTATTCAGGGTTTATTGCTAAATTGCTTCGTGAATTTTATCAGTACAGTATAGAAATGTTTGAAAAAGAAGAGCTCATTGATGAAACCACCAAACGCTTACGTAAAGAGAGTAGTCTCAAAAAAAAGCCCTGAATTTTTAGAACTTTCCAAAA
>JAJOKG010000058.1 GCA_021206415.1 Sulfurospirillum sp.
GGCGAAAGACTACAAAACTTTGAAGTTGTTTTAAAGTGTAGCCTTTGGAATTAAGAAAAACAGGAATAAGCTCTAAAAGAAGAGCATAGCCAACGCCTTTCATGTCATTTTTTTATTGTTTCTACATGAGGATAAAGCTCAATAAGAACCTTTTGAGCTTCTTTTTCAAGTTGTTTTTTTAAATCTTTAAACATAGAGAGAAGAGATAACAAAGCGTTATCAAGATAAGGAATATTGTTATCTTTTTGAGAATGTGTAAAGTTTTTTAATTGAGTGTGAAGTTTACGGATTAATTCAATTGAAGAATTATATTTTTTAAGTGTCTTTTGAGATTGATTAAACGTGGTTTTAAAATCATCCTCGTTTAATGTTTGAATGTATTTTGTGATACCTAAAGAATCAATGACATCATTTTTCTTACGTGAATTTAAGTGTTTTAAGTAGTGGTGCATGGTGTAAGGGTTTATCATGATTTGAGAAAAATGATGTTCATGTAAAAGCTTTTGGAGTACATGCATATAGTTTGAGGTTGCTTCATAACCGAAGAAAAAAAGAAGATTTTTTATAGGTATTTTTAAGATAATCAAAAAAACCTAAAATAGAAGATTCATTGTTAAAAATAGTCATGCTATCATACTTTGAACCATCAAAGAAAAAGAAATATCTAAAGTATCTTTAGAAACATCAACACCTACAAAAACTTTACTCATAGTAAACCCCTTTTTTAAGTATAATGTGCACTTCTTTTTACTTGTAAACGTGCTCAAAGGCACTAGATTATTATTAAAAGTTAGTACACGCTTTCCCTTATCTTGCGTTAAAGGCTCAAAGACCTTAGTTTAAATACAGGGAAAACGCATATCGGAATAACGAGGGAATGTTACAAGTTTAAATATTCTTTCGATAAAATGAGCCCTAAATCACAGTGAAAGAAGTTTTTAATGCGTGTTGATAAATTTTTAAACAGTGTAAATATTACGAAACGTCGAGCCGTCTCTGAAGATATGTGCAAGAATGGCGTTGTAAGCGTTAATGGTGTGGTTGTCAAGCCTGCTAAGATGTTAAAGTTGGGGATATTATTACCATTGCCTATTTAGAAAAAAGTATGAAATACGAAGTCTTACAAATTCCTGCGACAAAAACGATTCCAAAAACACAACAAAATGATTATGTAAGGGAAATGCAATGACTTATCAAGAAGCTTATGCAAAGTTTGATGCACTTTTTGAAAATAAATTGAGTACAGAAGAAGCTGCTCAATTTTTGGTGGAGCTTTATGAACGAGGTGAGAGCTTTGAAGAAATTGCTGCTGCTGCAAATGTTATGAGAGAACACAGCGTAAAATTGGACATCCCCGAAAGTTTAAAAGCTGAAATTATAGATATTGTAGGAACAGGTGGAGACAAAAGTGGTACATTTAATATTTCGACTACAACATCCATTGTTTTAGCAAGCCTTGGCTGTAAGGTGGCGAAGCATGGTAGTGGTTCAGCAACGTCGCTTTCTGGTAGTGCAGATGTGCTTAAATCCCTAGGGCTCAATCTTACGTTAAGCCCAGAAAAACAAGTAAAAATGCTTGAAGAGTGTGGGTTTGTGTTTATGTTTGCGATGAACCATCATCCGTGTATGAAACACATTATGCCCATTCGAAGAAGCCTTTCCCATCGTACAATTTTCAATATGCTAGGGCCTCTAGCCAATCCTGCAGGAGCTCAAAAGCAGATGGTAGGTGTTTTTCACGTGGATTATATTGAGCGTTTTAGCAAGGCATTAAGAGCTTTAGGTACGACAAAGAGCATTGTCCTTAGCTCTCTTGATGGCTTAGATGAAGTGAGCATTTGTTCTCCTACTCGATATACCCTGATTGAAAATCAGACCATGCATGAAGGAGAAATTGATCCACAAGCGTATGGTTTTAAACTAGCACCACTCGAAGCCATCAAAGGGGGAGAGAGTGTTCAAAATGCTGAAATTACGCGTGCTATTTTACGAGGAGAAGAAGAAGGTGCTAAGCATGATATTGTTCTACTCAATGGCGCATGTGCTTTGATGGTTGATGGTAAAGCTAGGGATATGCAAGAAGGTCTTGAGATGATGCAATATGCCATTGAGAGTAAAAAAAGCATGGGATAAGCTTGGTGAAATTATCAAGCTCTCGTATCTCATATGAGTCCAAGATATGAAAAAGTGTGTGATTTAGCACACTTAGAGATGTTCGCAAAAGAGATAAAAGAAGCGTTAGGTTCATCAGGAGTCCTGCTTTTAAGAGGCACACTTGCAAGTGGTAAAACAGCTTTTGTAAAGGCTTTTGCAAAGGCTTTAGATATTCAAGAAGCCATCTCTTCTCCTACATTTTCGATTTTACATGAATATGAAGGAAAACTATTTCACTATGATATTTATCAGTGCGGCACGGAAGGGTTTTTAAAAAGCGGTCTCATCGAAAAGTTAGATTTACCAGGCTATCATCTCATTGAATGGGGTGATGATGAATTTGAAAAACTCTTGCATCATTTTGGTATAGAATACAGTACAATTGACATTAGTCCCCATGATTTACAACGACATTATAAGGTTTACATGCATGCATACGCTTAAAGTTCAGCAATTAGAAAAAACAATCAAAAAGACACAAATTATTAAGGGCGTTTCCCTAGAAGTTCACAGCGGTGAAGTTGTAGGTCTACTAGGTCCAAACGGTGCGGGTAAGACAACGATGTTTTACATGATTTGTGGACTTATTCCTCCTAGTTCAGGTGCCATTTATTTTGACAATCAAGATGTCACTCAAATTCCTTTACATGTAAGAGCAAAATTGGGTATTGGATATTTGCCTCAGGAATCAAGTATTTTTAAAGATTTAAGTGTCGAAGAGAATATTATGCTTGCTGCTGAGATTATTCATCCCGATAAAGAAGATGCTATGAAACGTGTGGAAGAACTGTTAAATCTTTTAAATATTGAACCTATTCGCAAGCGAAATGGTGTAAGTTTAAGTGGAGGAGAGCGAAGACGTTGTGAAATTGCCCGTTCATTGGTTTTGCAACCTAAATTTTTACTTTTAGATGAGCCATTTGCAGGAGTTGATCCCATTGCTGTTTCTGATATTCAAAGTATTGTACAAGAACTAGCAAAACTAGGGATTGGCGTTTTAATTACAGACCATAATGTTCGTGAAACACTTGCCATTTGCGATAGAGCATATGTACTTAAAGATGGCGCATTGTTAGCAAGTGGCAGTAGCGAAGACGTTTCTCAAAACAAACTGGTAAAAACGTATTATCTTGGTGAAGATTTTCGATTTTAACCTATAAAGGGTAGGGGAGATGGATTTTGAAACTTAGGGTTTCTACTGTACAAACAAATAAACAAAAATTTTCTTCAACCCTTAGAGGTTGGTTGCCTATTTTGCAGTCAAATCTCGAAACATTAGCAGAAACGCTAGAGCCTTTTGTTCAAGAAAATCCTTTCATTGTGATTAAAGCAGGCGCTGAAATCCCTGAAAAAAAAATTTGAAAAGAAAACTTTTTTTCAAGAAGCATCTAAGACATCAGTTTCTGATACCATTGAAGCTTTAACGTTGGATAAAAAGTCGCTCTTTCAAGTACTTTATGAACAAATAAATCCTCCACTCTTTCCCACAGAAAAATCACAATGTATTGCGTATGCAATTATTGAGAATATTAATGCTGAGGGCTATTTTGAAGTCGAAGCCTTGGATGAAATTGCTCAGAAGTTACATGTAAAACGTGATGAGATTGAAAAAATAAGACAGCGCTTTGCTTATATTGAACCTTTAGGTGTTGGAGCGCTTGATCTTAAAGAAGCATTTTTATTTCAACTTCAAGACCTTGATTTAGAAGAAAGGCTCTATCAAACAGTAGAAAAGCTGATTGTTCATTTTGAAAATATTGAATCATTTGGGAAAGAGGCTTTGTTTCATGAAGCATTAAGTGTGATTAAGCGTTTTAAAAATCCACCAGCAATTGATTTTTTAGAAGATGAACGAGAAGTTGTTCCTGATATTTTTATTTACAATACCGATGGAGTTGTTGAAGTAAAATTAAATGATGCTTATTATCCTGAAGTCGTAATTGATACAGAAGGGTTGGATGAAACACATAGCTTTATTTCACAAAAAATAAAAGATGCTAAAGATTTGATTGATGCGTTAGAAATGCGTAAAGCCACCTTGTTTAAAATCGGCCTAATGATTGTAGAGTATCAATACGACTTTTTCTTTGGAAAAGCAATAAAACCAATGAAACTCAAAGATTTAGCGGATGGTTTAGGACGTAATCCTTCTACGATTTCACGGACCATTGCTGGAAAATATCTTTCATGTTCTCGTGGGGTAATTCCTTTGAAACAGTTTTTTGCAACAGCGCTTGAAGAAGACATCTCTAATAGTGCCATTAAAGAATACATGATAGAACTTGTTAAACAGGAAAATAAAGGAAAACCTCTTAGTGATATTAAACTACTTGAACTCATTGAGGGTAAATTTAATATTAAAATGGTGAGGCGAACCATTACAAAATATCGTCAACAGTTCAATATCGCAAGCTCTTCAGAACGCAAAAAACTCTATACGCTAACATGCTAGGCAATCTTTGCCTCAGAATGTTTAAAGTGCATTTTGAGCATTTCATAGGCATTTTGAACCTCTTGAAACTTCGCAACATACTTTACATGTAAATCTCCATCATAAAGTCCGCAACTATCTGGATGATATTTTTTTACAAGTAAAAGATAATTTTGTCTAATAATATCAAAAGAGTCTTCCACCTTACATCCTAAAACGCCAAAGTACTCTTCAAGAAGAGAAAAAGTGCGTTATAACGGTTTCTTTTCACGCGTTTTGCCACAAACTTTTTTTTGTA
>JAJOKG010000147.1 GCA_021206415.1 Sulfurospirillum sp.
GTCTAGCATTGCCCTCTTTTTGCGCTTCTATCTCAGCGTTTAGTTTGGCGTTATGCATGTTTAAACGTAAATTTTCCGCACTGAGGTGTTCATACTTTGTTTGCAGCTGAATTATCATCTGTTCTTTTTCATTCAACAAAGATTTCATCCAGAAGCCAAAAGCCACTATTATCCCTAAAAAACAAACCAAAACAACTAAAATCACTATCTCTTGTGGCATAAAACGCTCCTAAAATCTTTTACATGTAAACAGAATTATTCGATATAAATGGTGTCTAAAATTTGGTTTTTAAAACGCATATTTTCCAAATTTTGTTTCAAAACGCGGTTCTCTTCTTTGAGGATGGAGTATTCACCGTAAAGCTTTCCAATGTCACGGCTCATGTAGTAAATTTGATTTTTAATGTAGATTTTGGGTAGAACCAGCAAAAAAAGCAACACCCATCACCATATAAACCAAAAGTAAAAAACGAAAATCAAGGTTTTTTTCAACCTTTTGCTCCGCATCGTACTGCTCTAAGAGTTCGTTTTTATCGTCCATACTAGCCTCTTATCTCAAAGACACGAAGCCTTGCACTTCTGCTACGTGGATTTTTTTTAAGCTCAGAAGATGTTGCCTCAATGGGCTTTTTACTGATAATTTTTCCTAACGCATGGTTATTGCCACACATACAACGCATGACGTGTGGCGGGCAGATACAATTTTGACTCCAAAGTTTAAAGGTCTGTTTCACAATGCGATCTTCTAAGGAATGAAACGAAATAATCCCCTACGATACACTGCGTAAAACCAGCGTTGTGAATGCTTTCTAAGAGCTGTGTCAATACCCCTAGTTCGTTATTGACCTCAATACGAATCGCCTGAAACAGAAGCGTTGAGGGGTGAATACTCTTTTTGGCGGGTACTTTCTGAGCAATTTTAGAGAGTTCTTTGGCACTTTGTATTGGAGCCTTTAAACGTGCCTCACAAATAAGCTGTGCCATCGTTTGATACGCATGAATTTCGCCATACTCTCTAAAAATAAATTCAAGTTGTTCTTTTGTGTAGTGATTGACTACTTCATACGCACTGAGGGTTTGTGTGGGATTCATCCGCATATCAAGCACCTCTGAGTCAAAGGCAAATCCACGCTCTTTTTTTATCCAGTTGTAAAGAAGAGACGCCAATATCCGCTAAGATGCCACGAATGGGTAAGTGGGCGTATTGTTCGATCACAGAGGCAAAATTACCATGATGAAACATAACACGATCACCAAAACGCTCCAAACGCTTTTTGCTAAACGCTAGAGCCTCTTCATCTTGGTCGCATCCAATCAGCCGTATATGTGGATTTTGTTCTAAAAGTGCTTCACTATGCCCGCCATATCCAAGCGTACAATCAATAATAATGCCCTCTTGAATGCTAGAAAAAGCCGCTTTAACCTCTTCTAAAAGCACGGGAATATGGGGAATGTTCACGCAAAATCCTTCGTTAAAATGTCTTTATTATAAACTATTAAGGCTTACAATCGCCTCATACGCCACGTCCATCATGCGTTCAATCTCTTTACATGTAATAACATAAGGGGGCATAAAATAAACAATATTTCCCAAAGGTCTAAGGATGACTCCCTTTTTCATGGCATACTCAAAAATTTTAAGATTGACCCGAAAATCAATGGGGTATTCTTTAAGTTCAACCGCTGCAATCATACCTGTTTGACGAATAGTTTGTACATTAGGAAGTGCTTTAAAACGCTCTAATTGCTCAGCAATAAAGGCAATTTTTTCCTCATTCTTTTCCAAAATAGCTTCGTGCTCAAAAATATCCAGCGTTGCATTAGCCGCAGCGCACGCTAAAGGATTTCCTGTGTAACTATGGGAGTGTAAAAAAGCTTTAAATTCTACATAATCACCATAAAAAGCCTCATACACTTTTTGTGTGCTTAAGACAACAGATAGAGGAAGATAACCTCCCGTTAGCCCCTTGGAGAGTGTCATAAAATCAGGACTAACACCTGCATGCTCACATGCAAACATTTTCCCTGTTCTGCCAAAGCCAACAGCGATTTCATCGGCGATGAGATGAATGTCATAGCTATCACACAGTTTGCGAGCGAGTGTGATGTAAAGCGGATGGTACATATGCATTCCCCCCGCACACTGTACCAAGGGCTCAATAATAAATGCAGCAATTTTTCCTTCATGCTCCCGAAACACTTTTTCAAGTCCCAGCGTTGCCTCACGAGCCGCTTCTTCACTTTGATCCTTAGGCACAGGCGCTTGCAAGGTTTGAAGTAAAATGTCTTCAAAAATCTCTTTATAGAGTTTGACATCACCTATGGCTAAAGCACCAATGGTCTCACCATGATAGCTATTGGCTAGAGAGACAAAAAAAGGACGTTTTTCGCCTCTATTTTTATGGTATTGAAAACTCATTTTAAGCGCTACTTCAATGGCACTGGAGCCATTATCGGCATAAAAACACTTCTCCAATCCTTCAGGGGCAATCGCGCACAATCGTTGTGAAAGTCTTACAATAGGTTCGTGCGTAAATCCCGCAAAAATCACATGCTCAAGCGTATCAATTTGCTCTTTCACTTTTTGATTAATGTACGGATTGCAATGCCCAAAAAGGTTGACCCACCATGAACTAACACCATCAATATAAGCGTTATTGTCAAAATCATATAAATAAACACCCTCTCCTCGCTTAATGGGAATAAGAGGGAGCGTCTCATGGTCTTTCATTTGGGTACATGGATGCCAAATATATTTTAAATCTTCTGTAATTATTATCTCTTTTTTCATGAACTAATTTCACCTTTTTGTTAGGGAATAGGAGCGAATTTATCGTTATTTAATAACAATATAGTTAGAATTATATCAAAATACAATGTTTGACAAAGGGCAAGAATGATTACGTGGATGCAACGTCATAAAAAATATTTGGTAATCACCATCTGGATTAGTACCATAGCGTTCGTAGGAGCTGGTTTTGTTGGATGGGGTGCTTATGATTTAAACAAAGATCGCGCTGCCTCTGTTGCCAAAGTTGGTAATCGAACTATCTCTGTTCAAGAGTTTCAATCTGCTTACGCTAATCACTACAATTTTTACAACAATCTCCTTCAAGGTCAATTAACACAAGAACAAGCTGAACAAATGGGTTTAGATAAGATTGTGATGAGTAGCCTTATCAATCAAACACTCTTGCTTAATTATGCGGATGAACTTGGTCTTCTTGCAAGTAAAGAAGATGTCATTGAACGTCTTAGAAATAATCCAAACTTTCAAGAAAAAGGTACTTTTAGTAAAGAATTATATTATTCAATTCTCAAATCCAATCGTATTAATCCCAATGATTATGAGCATGAATTAACCAAAGAAATTTTATATACAAAATTAGAAAACTTTTTTAAACTCCCCGCTTCTACAAAAGAAATTGAAATTTTCACCTCTGCTTTTTTTATGGAAGATCGCTTAGCTATCAATACAATTACGTTAGATGCGAATGAAGTTAGTGTGAATGAAGAAGCAATTAAAGAATATTGGGAAAAGAATAAAGCTAATTATTTAACAAAAAAAAGTTACACGCTTGAACTTTTAAACCTTCCTGCTTCTGAAACAAAATTTGATGATAAAGCATTAGAAAGCTTCTACGCAGAAGAAAAACATAACTACAAACATGAAGATGGAAAATTAATGAGTTTTGATGAAGCTAAAGAAAAACTAATCGTTGATTTGAGACTCAAAAATGATAAAAAAAGGGCTTTAGAAAGTTTTCTTGCTTTTAAAAAAGGTGAAGTCAATGCCACCGAAACCAAAGTTATTTACGATGACGATACTTTATTTCCAATAGATAAAATTCAAATAGCAGCAAAAGAGGAAGTTTTAAAAACCTGTCATTATCAAAGATGCTTACGTTGTGATTAAAGTAAAAGAGATTAAATTTCCAGAGCCTTATGTCATACGAGTTGCAAAAAAAAGAGGCCACCCGCAATTTACTCGACGAACTTAAATATGCAGCGCTACAGAAAAAAGCTGAAGCAAAACTTGAACAATTTACGGGTAACGATATTGGCTTTGTTAGTAGAGATTCTGTAAAATCTATTGCGGGACTCAATGAAGCAAAAAAGTGCAGAGTTTCTCGGTCACGTTTTTGATAACACTTCAAAAAAAGGTTATAAAATTATTGATGGGAAAGCCATTGTATACGAGATTTTGGAACAAAAGTTGCTTAATGATGAGAAAGTTAAGCAATATGTTAGTTTGATTAGCGATAATGTTTTACAAGTAAAACAAAAAGAGTTAAATCAAAATCTAATTAAAAAGCTCGCTGGTATTTATAAGGTCGAGCAATATTATAAAGGAAAATAGTTGAGCACTACAATTTTAGGTATTGACATCGGTTCAACCAAGATTTGCGCTATTATTGCTCAAAAAAAACGATGATGGTGACATTAAAGTCTTAGGAGCAGGGATTTCAAAATCTCAAGGTCTTAAAAAAGGTATTATTACCAATATTGACCTTGCTTCCAAATCTATTCGCAGTGCACTGAATGATGCAAAACGCGTAGCTGGTACACAGTACGAGAAAGTCGTCGTTTCTATCTCGGGTGCCTATACAAAAAGCGTTGATAGTAGTGGCATTGTTAATATTCCCAACCGTGATATTGGTATTAAAGAGATTAATCGTGCCATGCAAATGGCAGACCATAATGCGAACATTCCCAATGAATATGAAAAACTTCACGTCCTCCCTTATAACTTTAAAGTAGATGATCAAGAATTTATTGAAGACCCACTAGGGATGAACGGAGCACGTCTTGAAGTTCAAGTACACATTATTACTGCACAAAAATCTTCACTCAGCAATCTCAAAAAAGCTGTTAAATTAGCAGGTGTTGAAATTGATAACATTGTTTTAGGTGGTTATGCTTCTGCTATTTCTGTTTTAAATCATGATGAAAGAGAACTCGGCGTTGCGGTCATTGATATGGGTGGCGCAACATGTGACATTATGATTCATGCAGGCAATTCAATGCGATTCAATGATTATTTGGGTGTAGGCTCTTTAAATATTACCAATGATTTATCAACAGCATTACATACACCACTCAGTGCGGCTGAAGAGATTAAACTCAATTATGGTTCGCTTAAAAATAATTCCAATGATTTAATAGAACTTCCTATTATTGGAGATGATGGTTCGACCCATGAAGTATCACTAAATATTGTTTCTAATGTTATTTATGTTCGAGTGGAAGAAACCTTAATGATTTTAGCAAAAGCACTAGAAGATAGTGGCTTTAAAGAACAAATTGGGGCGGGTGTTGTTTTAACAGGTGGCATGACAAAACTAGAAGGCATTCGAGAATTAGCTTCTGCTATTTTTGATAACATGCCTATTAGGGTTGCTAAACCAAAAGAGATAGATGGGCTTTTTGAAACACTTAGAGATCCTAGCTATGCAACAGCTATTGGCTTAATCTTATACGGTGGTGGTCATTTCACACCGTATGAAATTGATTCCAATAAAAAATTACGTTATAAAGAAGAAAGTATTGAACCAAGTCGCCATCATCATCAAGAGACACTCTTTGATGAGGAAAATGACAACGTCAATGAAAATGATATAGCAGCACTTCCAGCGGATAATGCAAAGGAAAAACTTAAAGATCTTGCAAATATCCAAGAAGAACATAGTGAGGGCTTTGGTTCTAAACTATGGAATAGATTAACACAATTATTTTAAGAGGGGTAAGAGGGATGAACGGATTTAGCATAGAAGAATCAAAATGTGTTTATGGCGCTAAAATCAAAGTTATCGGTGTTGGCGGTGGCGGTGGAAATATGATTAACCACATGGTACGCGAAGGAGTCAATGGTATTGAACTCATTGCTGCAAATACTGACGCACAAGCCCTTGAACACTGTTTGGCAAAAACAAAAATCCAACTAGGTCGCAAAGGATTGGGTGCAGGTATGCGCCCAGATGTAGGTCGTGAATCTGCATTAGAAAGTTATGAAGAAATTAAAAGCTCCTTAGAAAAAGCAGATATTGTGTTCATCGCCTCTGGCTTTGGTGGGGGAACAGGAACAGGAGCAGCACCTGTTGTTGCACAAGCAGCCAAAGAAATTGGGGCTTTAACCGTTGCCGTTGTCACACGTCCATTTTTATTTGAAGGTAAAAAAAGAGCGAAGCTTGCAGATATTGGTATTAACGAGCTAAGAAAAGAGAGTGATTCTATTGTTATCATTCCTAATGACAAACTGCTTTCTATTGTTGATTCAAAATTTGGCATTAAAGACAGCTTTAAAATTGTTGATGACGTTCTAAGCCGTGCAGTTGGCGGTATGAGTTTAGTGGTGCTTTCTTCTGGTCAAAGCGATATTAACGTTGACTTTGCAGACGTACAAACGGTTATGAGTCATCGAGGTATGGCACTTATGGGTATTGGTGAAAGTACAGGTGAAGACGCTGCGGTTGAAGCTATCAAAAGTGCGATTGAATCTCCATTACTTGATAATATGTCTATCAATGGAGCATTAGGTGTTCTTGTTCATTTCCAACTTCCACCAACATATCCTCTTAATGAAATTAGCTCTGCTATGGGACTTATTATGGATTGTGCAGATGAAGACGCGGATGTTATTTTTGGTACAACCACCGATGCCAATATGGCTGAGAACAGTGTAAAAGTAACCATTGTTGCGACAGGATTTGAAAATAAAGCAGAAGCAAAAGAGCTTAAAATGCTCAATAGCAATCAAGAAGCAATCAAAAAAGAACGTATTTTACGTATGAAAAAAGTCAGTGGCGGATATGAGGGTCAAGATGATTATCTTGATATTCCAACGTTCATTCGACATCAAATGGATTAATTCTTCTTCCCTATCCCTCCCTCTTAAACGATAAGAAGCTTTTGCTTCTTATCTATTTTGTATGCAACAACCATCCTCTTCTTATAAAAAGTGCTACTTGTGTGAGCATTAAAACTTTAATCACCCATTCACTCTGCTTGTGCATCATAGAAAATGCTTGTGTTGCAGTGTGTTCTGCTCCTAATTGCTGGGCATGAACAATAAATGGAGTGTAATAAAAAAAGGAAAAGCCCTGTAAAAACAAGAATACCAAGCGATAAAGTTAATGAAAAAAAGTCATTATTTTGCGTGCCATCATGACTTGCACTTCATAAATAATACTATAAAGAGCTACAAAACCAATGAGAATATTCATCTTTAAAAAAACCTGTGTCATTAAAATGCCACTTTGAAAATGAGTTAATACACCCTCACCCAAATACTTTTGTGGGAAAAAAATAATAGGCGCGACCAATGCACCTGCGGCTATTTCCACACCAATAGCAATCCCTAAAAAACCTAAATAGAGTAATGTAAAACTTTTCATTGCTTCTCCTGAATAAAAAAACCACGATCTAGCCCTGCTAAATCTTTGTAAAATGTAGGATTCAGTCCATGTTGAATGCAATACTCTTGCAATGGTAATTTTTGATCGTATCCCATTTCACACACCAACATTTTAACCTTTTGACCCATAAACAAATCAATAATATGACGCAACATCTCATCACCTTTAAACCCACCAAAAAGTGCCAAAGAAGGCTCAAAAGCAAGTCCTTTTCCTAAAGGCTCATCTTTTGCAATATAAGGAGGATTAGAGACAATCATATCTATGGGTTCATTGACTCCATCCAAATAACTTCCCTGTACAAAACCAATCCTCTCATAAACACCGTGTTTCAAAGCATTTTTCTGGCTTACATGTAAAGCATCACTGGAAAGATCAACTGCGGTTATTTTTATATGAGGAAGCATCAAAGCAAGCATAATACTCACAATCCCACTACCACATCCAATCTCTACAATATGCGCCTCTTTTGACAAACATTTTGCAAGTTCCAACGCCTTATCCACTAAAATTTCTGTCTCAGGTCGTGGAATTAACACCCGAGAATCCACATCAAATTCTCTGTCATAAAAGGAAGCACGCCCTAAAATATACTCCAAAGGTTCATGATTTGCACGACGCTTGAGTGCGCTATAAAACCATTCATTAAGGCTTATATCATCATCACCGTGTGAAACTATCCAGCTCATCTCTTTACCTAATAATTCACCCAATAACAACATCGTCTCTTTTTGAGGAATCTGTGTCACCTCTTTTAAACACGCTACGCCCAAAGACAAACACTCTTTAATTTTCAATGATCTTCCTTTGAAAAACGCATTCCTAATTTTTCTAAACGTTGCGTTAAAGGTGGATGAGTAAAATAAAGTGCAATGCTTAAAGGGTGCGAAAAAGGAAAACTTTTATTTTCATCTGCAAGTTTGACCAATGCAGAACATAATGCCTCTTTACTTTCACACATACTGCCATATTCATCTGCTCTGTACTCATTATAACGACTCATTAAGCCAAATAAAGGCATAAGAATAAAGGAAATAAGCGGTGAAAAGAGTAAAAATAAAACCATAATGCTAAATGCTTCTTTCTTTACATGTAAAGATTCAAAAAGGCTTTGAGGAAGATTGCCAAAGAGTGCGAACATAATAAAAAGCATCAAAGCACTAGAAGCAATATTTTTTAAAAATATCTTTGTGTTTAAAATGTCCCAACTCATGCCCTAAAACCGCTAAAAGTTCGTGTTTCTCAAGTTTTGCAATTAAGGTATCAAATAAGACCACACGCTTTGAACTTCCTAAGCCTCCAAAATAAGCATTCAAACGATTGTCACGCTTACTTGCATCTAAACTAAATACTCCACTGCTTTTAAGCCCCGCTTCCCTTAATAACGTTTCGATAGAACTTTTCAAATGCTCATCTTCCAAGGGAGTTAGTTTATTAAACAAAGGGACAATGACAATAGGATAAATCATATTAATAAATAAAATCACACCCAATGAAAATAAAAATCCATAAAGCCACCAATAGTTAAAACTTGCGATAATCGCACTCATCGCCCAAAAAAAAAGCACCACCAAAGAGGATAAACATCAAAGCTGATTTTATCTGATCAAAGAAAAAATGTTCTAACATCAATGGTAGAAAAAACCAAATTTTTTATCTAAACCAAACGTTTGATACAGCTCAAAAGGGAGCATTAAAACATAATTTATGGCAATAAAAAGCATGATAAGCATAACAGAATGCATCAATGTATTTTCAAACATACCATACGCACTTAAATACGAAAGCCCAAAGAGTATCCAACCTATAAAAACCACCGTATCATACAAAGTACTTAAATGGTAAATTTTTGTACTGCAATTTTATACGCAGCTGCTTTTTCATAATTTTGAGCAGAGAGAATAACAGGTTTCCACTTTTTAGCCTCTAAAATATAACCCATCTCGGCCATTGCCGCATATATTTTGATACCACTGTACGCTATATACAACACGAGTATTATCCAAATCATCACACACACATCCTTTTAAAAACAATTGCTTGCAATCATAGCAATTTTTCTTCAATATTTCATAAATACATGTAACGCATATACAACAATCGAAGATTATAATGCGACGAGAAATAAAGTCAAATCTAAACCTTTTTACATGTAAAGACTTAGATTTATAAATTTATTAGGATTATTAGATTAGAATCCTATTTTTCAATACAAAAGGGGTTATTATGAATCTTTCAAAACAGTTGTACATGATGATTTTTATCATGTTATTAGGTATTTCAGGTGTCTTTTTCATAGGATTTACAAAAATGAATACGGTTTATGAGGAGACAAACTACGCCAATGTTAATTCTTTGCCAAGTATTAATCTGCTCAATGAAGTGATGCAAAATGGTTATCGCTTACGCCTTAATATTTGGGAGCATATTTCCACCGAAGATACGCAAAGTATGAAAAAATCAGAAGAAGCGATTCAAAAAGTCAAACAAAATATTGATAAAAGTTTAAGCACGTATGAAACCATGCTCTCCAATGATGAAGATAAAGCCCTTCTGAACAAAGATAAAGAAGCCCTTGCCAAAGCTTATACCATTTTAGAAAATATTATGAAACTCTCCTCTGAGAACAAAAATCAAGAAGCCGCTAAAATGCTTAATGCTAATCGCCCTTCTTT
Source organism: Sulfurospirillum sp. (assembly GCA_021206415.1). Lineage (GTDB taxonomy): Bacteria > Campylobacterota > Campylobacteria > Campylobacterales > Sulfurospirillaceae > Sulfurospirillum. The sequence continues at coordinate 10,091 of JAJOKG010000147.1, forward strand.
ATTGGCTTTTACCTAAGCGTTAGATAAACATATGACATTTAACCAAGAGCTTGCCCAACACGAAGCAAAAGATGCCGCTTCCATCAAAGACAATGCAAACACTATGATGATTTTTCTCTCCCTTGCTGTTTTACTTTCCTGTATTGTCATTGGGCATATGATTCGTAAAAATATTTTAGAAGGCGTTCATCTCATTCGAGATAGCATCACCCATTTTGTTGAGAAAAAAGAGTTAAAATTCCGTATTGTTTATAACAAAACCAATGAAATCAGAGAAATCGTCGATAGTTTTAACCACTTAGTTGAAGCTCTAGAGCACACCATCGTCGATGCCAAACACTCTTCCAATGAAAATGCTTCGGTTTCCCATGAACTCAGCACCACGAGTATGCAAATTGGACGTAATGCGGAGCAAAGCTCAACCATTGTTTCCAATACCATTTCAGAGATTGCAACCATTAAAACCTTTGTACAAGAGACGAGTAAACTCTCTGAAAGTATGAAAGAGGAAATTTCTCAGGCAGAAAATCGTTTGGATTACGCTAAAAACGAGGTTATTTCCCTTCGTAACGAAGTTGAATCTGCAAGCAATGAGCAAAGCATTCTCGCCCAAAAATTAGAACAAATGAGCCACGATGCTGAACAAGTCAAACAAATCCTCACCGTCATCTCCGACATTGCTGACCAAACCAACCTCTTAGCACTCAATGCTGCCATTGAAGCCGCACGAGCAGGTGAACATGGACGTGGTTTTGCCGTTGTTGCCGATGAAGTGCGAAAGTTAGCAGAACGTACACAATCCTCTTTGACAGAAATTAATGCGACCATTAATGTCATTGTCCAAGCTATTGTTGATTCCTCAGAGCAGATGAATAAAAATGCCAAAAATATCCAAAGACTCTCCACCGTTTCAAGTGGCGTTGAAAAAACCATCGTAGGAACAACCGAAGTCATGCAAACCAGTGTTCAAAGTGTTACCATTAGCGCAAACAACTCGCAAAAAATAGCCCAAGACACTGATAAAATCGTAAACATGGTAAACACTATCAATGCGATTACGAGTGAAAACGCTAGAAGCGTTGAAGAGATAGCTTCCGCAGCAGACCACCTCTCTAAATTGGCTGAAAATCTCAACCTCAAACTCAACCAATTCCGCTCTTAAATCCTTTGCTTTTAGGGAATGTGATAGACATTCCCTCCTCTTTCGTGCACTAAAACATCATGGTATAATACGCCCAAAAAATGAAATGAGGCAACGCTTTGGCACTGTTAGATTTAATTGGAATACACAAAGCATACGAAACACAAAAAATTTTAACCAATGTTGATTTTTCACTCCACGAAGGAGAGCGTGTAGCGATTATTGGAAAAAATGGTGGCGGAAAATCGACCCTCATGAAAATCGTTTATGGCATTTTAGAAGCCGATGAGGGACGAAGGATTTTGCAAAAAAATATTAAAGTCGGTATGTTAGACCAAACGCCCCGTTTTAAAGAGGGTATGAAATGTCAAAGAGGTCGATTGAAGAGGAATTAAAAGAGCTTAAAAACGCCAAAACTTCGCTACGATGAAATTTTAACACTGCTTGAATCAAACTTTCATAATGACGCCCTTTTACACGAACAAAGCCACCTTGCCACGTTTTTAGATATTCACGATGCATGGAGTTTGGATGAAAAAATTGAAAAAGTCTTACAAGAGTTTGATCTCAAACAGTTTGAAAATAGCGATGTCAATCTCTTAAGCGGAGGAGAACAACGCCGTGTGACCCTAGCTGGGCTTATCTTGCAAAAGCCCGATATTTTATTGTTGGATGAGCCAACCAACCATTTGGATGTTTACATGGTTGAGTTTTTAGAAGAGATGATTTTAAAGGGAAAATTCACCCTGCTTTTTATCTCGCACGATCGTTATTTTATCGACCATTTGGCGACTCGAACGATTGAAATTGATGAGGGAAGTTTGCGTAGCTTTGAGGGAGGATATGAAAATTATCTTACATGTAAAGAGCTTTTAATTCTCTCCCTTCAAAAACAGCATGAAAATCTTCTCAAATACCTCAAAGGCGAAGAAGAGTGGTTGCGTCGTGGCGTCAAAGCACGGCTTAAACGCAATGAAGGTCGAAAACAGCGTGTATTTGAACTGCGTGAAAATGCGAAAAAAAAATCCCTCGTTGGTGAAAAAACTTAAACTAGAACTGGAGAGAGAAAAGCATAATTTTAACGGTGAAAAAATCCTCAACAAACAAAAAATGCTCTTTGAAATGTACAACATTCATAAAAAACTTGGCGATAAACTTCTCATTCATGATTTTACAACCCGTATTTTACAAAAAGACCGTATTGCGATTGTGGGGAAAAATGGAGCGGGAAAATCAACACTCTTAAAAATTCTCCTTGGGGATTTAAGTGTGGATAGCGGTGTTTTCAATAAAGGTGATTTCAAAATTGGCTATTTTGACCAACAACGCTCTATGCTGGATGAAAACAAAGACCTCATTGAAACTTTTTGTCCTAATGGCGGTGATAGAGTTGATGTTAAGGGCAAAAATATGCACGTTTTTGGTTACCTCAAAAATTTCCTTTTTCCAAAAGAAGATTTAAACAAAAAAGTGGGTGTACTAAGCGGTGGTGAGAAAAATCGTGTTGCTTTAGCCCTCCTTTTTGCGCAAGAAGTGGATTGTCTTATTTTGGATGAGCCGACCAATGATTTGGATATTCCAACGATTAACATTTTAGAAGAGTACATTCAAAGTTTTAATGGAGCGGTCATTTTTGTGAGTCACGACCGTTATTTTGTCGATAAAATAGCCCAAAAACTCTATGTTTTTAAAGGCGAAGGCATTGTAGAAGAGAGTTATCAAGGCTACAGCGAATATTGGAGATTGAAAAAGAGATTAAAGAGTTGGAGATGATGGAAACATCTGAATACACACCAAAAGAAGAACCAAAAACACAAAAAACCAAAGAGACACCACCCACAAAACTAAGCTACAAAGAGCAACGTCTGCTTGAAACACTCCCCTTGCAGATTCAAACCTTAGAAGATGAAATCAAAGAGATTAAAGCCTGCCTTTCCAATCCAGCGTGTTACCAAAATATTGGACTCACACAGCTCTCAAAAACACTCGAAGAAAAAGAGGCTTCTTTGGAGCCTCTGATTGAAGAATTACTGCTGATTGAAGAAAAAGTAGAGATGATGCAAAAGGCTTAACTGCCCTTTGCATCACACTTTAAAGCTTGAAAGCGTTGTATCAAGTGTATGAGAATTTTGCAACATCACTTGAGAAATTTGAGCCAACTCTTCGGCAATTTTCTCATTGTTGTGAGAAAGTCCCAATGTTTTTTTCATTTGTTCCATCATCTGTGTTGTCATAGAAGCAATTTCCAGCACTTTTTGCGAAGCTTTTTTAGCATCTTCCATAGACTCTAAGGTACGTTTTTTGGTCTCTTGCGTCTCTTCTTCTACTTTACATGCGCTGTTAGAAATATCATGAATATTGTGTGCGTTATGCGCCATATGATCACTTAATTGTGTCACACCTTGCACAATTACACTAATAGTTACATCAATCTCCGCCAATGATTTTTTGAGTTCTCTCAGCTAATTTTCGCACTTCATCCGCTACCACAGAAAATCCACGCCCATGCTCACCTGCCCGTGCAGCTTCAATGGCAGCATTTAAGGCTAAAAGATTGGCTTGATCGGCTATCTCTTTAATCATGGCTAAATAGATTTAATCTGATTGGTTTGAGAAACAACACTTTGCACTTGCTGAGCCATTTCTTGCTCATTTTCACTGGCATCATTAATTTTTTGAACCACATCATTTAAAGAAAAACTCATGGCTTCTAATACACTAAAAGAAGTACTATTATCATCAACCGTATTCATAGCTAAGCGTTTTGACTCATCAAGATTTTGCTCAATATGTTTCATCAAATCAAAAGACATCTCAATTTGATGGGCTTGTTCTACCACACTTTTAGAGAAATTTGTTGCATTGATATTCAACGTCTCCCCAGTATGTTCAACGTTTTGAGAGATGCCCTGAGATGTTACGATAATCGAGTGAATTTTTTCAATAAAAAGATTGATAAAACGAGCGATATCGCCCATTTCATCTTTGCTTTGAATATTGAGTCTTGCTCTTAAATCGCCATTTCCTCCACTTAAATCCCTTACCCGCTCTCGTAAAAGCATCAATGGATTTCCTACGACACGTTTAAGTACTAGCATAATTAAAACCGAAGTGACTAAAAGTGAGATTGCAAAAATACTCACCAATTTCCAACTGATTTGAGAAATATAGCCATCAATCGCCTCAAACGAAAAAGTCATATCCATCACACCTAAAACATCACCCTCTTTAGAGGTTGGATGACAAGTAAGACAATCTTTTTCCGCAATCAACGGCTTTAAAAGACGTAAACGATGACCCTGTGCATCATCAAGTTCGATATTGCGAGGGTGGGGATTTTTGAAGATAGAAACAACGGCTTCATCATTGGAAGGTTTTGCTTCTATACCAAACGTCTCAATGACCGCTAAAGACTGATGAATTTTGAGCTCTTTAATGCCTTTCATCTGCCCCGCATCCTGCAAAGACTTCTCAATCAATGCTCTATCGCCTAGGTTCATCGTAGCTCGCACCGTTTGAAAAACAGACTGACTGAGCAAATCGAGGTTGTTTTTCACTTTGAAGTTGGGAAGATTTTTTTAAACTCCCCAACAATGAAAAATTGCAGCACACTAAAACAAATCAACAACAAAGGAATAAGCGTCAAGCCTATTTTAACACCAATGCCTTTTTGCATCACACAGATCTCTTTACATGTAAAGATATTTTAACACCCATTGCTATCATAAAAACTCCTCTATACACTACTCTTTTTGTAAACTTGATTTATTATAGTAGCAATAGCTGAGGCAAAATTTAAACCTTTCTAAAAAAGACACTCTTTAGCCACATAGTTCCTTTTTTACCTGTTCACTTGCCATACCAATATTCCATGCAGGTTCCCACACCAATTCTATTTCGCATGAACGAACTCCTTCAAGTTTTAAGACCGATTCTTTTGTCCACTGCTGAATCAGTTCATGCAAAGGGCATCCTTTGGTAGAGAGCGTCATGGTCACATGAACATTATTTTCCGCATCCACTTTTACCCCATAAATCAGTCCCAAAGAGACAATATCAAACCCAACTTCTGGGTCAATGACGGTTGAAATCGCTTCATATACCTGTTCTTCTGTAATCATTTTGAATTCTCCTTCATTTTAAAATTAAACGCATAAAACGCATTAAAGGCTACCAATATCAATGATACAATCAATGTAACACTTCCTACGAAAAAGAGTGTTGGTATTTGCATCACAACACCCACAACTTGAATCATCACCGCTAAAAATAATAGATACGTTTGAGTGTCGGCTATTTTTGTATGCACCATTTGATGAAGTAAAAGGCACTTTTTTGCTTTCCTACCAACGGTGAAAAATTTCTACATTACCCAAAATCCAAAAAAAAGG
>JAJOKG010000090.1 GCA_021206415.1 Sulfurospirillum sp.
TATAGTCTGTAATGTTGTTGTTTTTGTGGTAAAGAATTATAGCATTTATGGAAGTATGAAAGGCTTTTTTAAAATTCAATTTAGCTTAAATTGTGGGTTGTTTTTGGTAATCTGCAAGTGGCTCTATCATTAAATTTTTAAATGGGGGGAGGGCTTTTCAATCAAAGTCTTCAATAAAAAACTCACTCCGACCGGGCAATCGGAGTGATCTTATATAAATGTTTGGATATTTCTACACAAAAAGGAGGTTTTTGTAAGACAATAGCCTAAAATGTTTTTTCAATCAATTCCCAATTAAAGAGTAAACCGCTAACCAATATCATCAATATCCGCAGCTCCTGCTTCAATTTGAGCAAGCAGCTCTTTTTCACGTTTGGGATCTCGTGTTACTAAGCCTAGTTTGGATTGAATCTTTTGAATCTCATCTTTTTTCTTGAACGCTAAGATTGCTGGTTTTAACAGAATCAAGCAGTCGTTTGAGCTCTTCTGGGGATTTTTCATCTAAATTTATGGAAACAGCCATTCATTACCTTCCTGTATGAATATTTGCAAAATAACATCTTACAAAAAGCAAAGCGCTTTATGCAAGTCAAACGGATTATTTTTTAAACAAAGAGGAGGGCAAAAAGAGCTAAACCACCTGATGTCTTTCAACACCAAGTGGTTTTACATTAAGTCTGAATCAAAAAAAAGGTAATGAAAGCATAGAGTATTAGGGTAAACGATCGCTAAACATCTAAAAACATCCCCAAAATATCATACTCTCTGTGCTACAATTCTTTCTCAAAAGTACAACAGTGATATCTAAGAGGAGGGCGCATGAGTCAAAAACAGATTTGTATGGATGCCTATGAAAATGACCATGAAGTTATTCGTATAGGCAATCTAGCCATAACAAACCATCCCGATGTCATTACCCTTGAAGGTATCCTTCATCTGACCAAAGATCAAAAAGGTTTAGAATACGCCTTCGCCCTAAAACGCCAAATTGATACCATTGTAGAAAAACTCAAACGAGAAGATTTACCCCCTGTTTTAAATGCATAAGTTTTTACGAGACTTTTTGCCAAACGACAAGGAGTCTATTTTTCTTCCGAATGATTTAAAATCCATATCAAAACAAGCCCACATAAGGGGATTCCAAAGAAAAACACCATAGCAAAAAATTCTGTCATTGTTTCTCTTTCTCCTCTTCTAAAAAACTGTTTTTATTCTTGTTGTGTAACAAGTGCGTAAACATCTCTTTGGCAGTATTTAACACTGTTTCATCTAAGCTATCACTAGGATGATATTTCTTTGTGTCATACGTAAATTCTGGATGCATCTGTTGATAAAGACTGCGTGCAATCTCTTTTCCAAGCAAGCTTGCAAGTGCTTTTTTGTAGCGTCTGTTGAGAGGTCGAATCAGTATGAACCATAAGAGGATATAGGCACTACCTGCGAAAACAATAAACAAACATAGGCTATCCCAGTTCATGGAGATTCTCCTGATACTCTTTATCTTGAGAAAGTTTCCTTGTTTGTTCATCCCAGAGGTTTTTCTCTTTGATTTTTTCTTCGGCGTTGTATTCGTGGAGTTCTTTAAATGCTAGCAGGGCTCTGTATTCTCCATAAGAGAGTAAAACACTTTGTGGGGCTTCTTTGGAGTTGGTGATAATGACTTTGGTTAGTTTTTCAGAGGCAATACGTTCTAGTATGGTTTCTAGATGCCTTTGTACTTGTCTGTGTGTGAGGGTAATTTCAACCGCAGTTCCTAGGGTCTCTTTTTCCTCTTGGTGGCGTTTTGGCTCTTAGGATAGATTCTTTTTGCTCTGTTTTGATGGTACCCCATAAGAGAAAGAGTACAATCACCAGCATAATAAGAGAAGCAGGATTGTTGGGGATTAAAAAATCATACATCGGTTTCTCCTTTTTTTGATTGGGATTCTTTTTTATCAAGATAGTCAATGGCTAGTTTGAGGTGTGCAATCGTAAGCAGCATTAATATACCGATGAGTACAAGGGTTTCAATTGGGCTCATGGTTTACTCCTGGGTTCGTAAATGGCTTGTCGGTACTTCGTAAATGGCTTTTTTTTATCTCTCCTCTTCTGGTAACGTAGCGCCTTAGCATAGACGTGCAGTGCTTTGTGCATCACACAGGTACGGGTTGTATGCAGTTGCTTGGCTAAGATACCAACAGAGCTTCGCTCTTTGGGAGAGAGGTTGAGGGTTATTTTTTTCATGAGAGTTCCTTGGTATCTTCTAACTCTTTCTTGGAAGGATTCTCTTTCGTATCCTGCCCATCTTCTTTATAAAGTATTTCTCTAAACCCATCAAAGTCTCTCAAGGGATGCGTCCATGTTCTATCCCTATTGGCCAAACGCTCTTCTATAATCTTCGCAATAGCGATATCATCCAAATACTCCTCAAGTCCCTTAAGTCGTAAAAACTCTTCCATAGGCACTAAGGCAATGATAGGCTCATTCTTATCTAAAACAACCCCTTCTTGATGCCCTCTGATCTGTTTAAGAAGCGCAATGACACGTGTTGCTAAGTGTTGTTCTTCTAAATCCACACCGATATAAGTTTTTCCCGCAAATTCAATACTTTCAAATGGTTTTTGCATTGTTTGTTTCAAGTTCTCGCCTAAACGATATGCCCATAGTGCTAATGCTGTTGCTATGCCTAGGGAGAACCATGGTGTAAGGGTTTGCATCTGTGTTTCCTTTTGTGTTTTAGGTGTACATGGGGGCTTATTTTGAAAAAAGCCAACGCAGGCTTTTTCGTAGGGTGCGTATCAGCCACATCTGTGATGGGTTTTTGTGGGAGACGATGAAATCTAAAAGAATCCATGCCAAAGCAATCACTCCAATACAGCCCAAAGCTGAGAGTGGATAAAGGCTTAATAACCCAAGACCATACGCACAAGCAAAGAGAAATGCTATAGGGTATTTAACGATCTTCACATCCCATAGCTTTGAAGCAAGACCCCATCCTAGAAAAAAAGCAGGCATTACACTAAAAACACTTAGCGCAATCACGAAATACAGAACCAATCCAGCGCCTATCTCTTCAGATGAGACATACCACCTTGGGCTATAATCATCAGACATCATTTTCTCCTTTAGAGTCATTATTTTCTTTTTCATTCACAAAGACAATGTGTTTCAATAAACGCATCAACGAGCGTTTTTTTGAATAGGGTTTTGGTGCTTTTATTGCTCTTCGTTTTTCTTCGGTATCTTTTTGAACAAAGGTACTTAAGATCAACCTGGTATGTGAAAGATTGACACGCATACAGATACGCTTCTTGTTGGCATCATTGATAATCCATTGCACATGGTGATGTTCTAAAAAACGATGGACACTTGGGACAAAGTCACTATCAGAACTAATCAGAATCAGATGCGTACAGCCTTGATGCATAGCAATCAATTTCATAATCTTTTCATCCGCACTTCCAGGATAGTTCTCAAAGAGCACAAAGCCATGCTCTTCGAAGAACCCTAGAACAGAAGGACTCAGAACCTTTTTAGAAATGGCATAGAGCTTCTCAGGGGTAAACTTCACCAAGGCCTTAATAGAATCAAAGCATTTCACACTGATATTCTCCACATCCCAGACTAAAAAGGAGTGACGCAGTAAGGGCTTATCATTCCACAACAGGCTTTCTTGTGGTATTGGACGATACTGTATCTGTAAAGGAGCAATAGGATAGCGTTCAAACCAATGTGATAGTGTTTTAATCATCATTCTTTATCCTTGTATAGACGGTACATGGTGCGGGCCAACTCTGCAACGGTTTCTTTGGATAATCCCAGCTCCTTTGAAAGCTCTTCTAAGAGTGCTTTGGCTTTAGGAGAGAGGCTATGCTCATCCAAAGAAGAGGCCTTTTTAGCATTAGAATGTTTTTTACTTTTTTTTAATCATGCACCTTCCTTTAAAAATAACGATTGAGCCATTCTTGGCTGATACAACACTCCACAATACATCCCAATAAGGCTAGAAGCAGTAAAAAATATAAAAACAGTGTTTTAGAAAGATCCATCTGCGTTTCAAAGAGCAGATAGGCTCCTATTATCAAACTAAGACTGTAGGCATATTCCATTTTCTCCTCCTACACACTCAATACAGCGATTAAGGTAAGAAGGGTTACCCCTAAAACCATAACCTTTAAAGCCATTGCCACACTAAAGCTTGAACGTGGAAACATCATGGGAATCACCAATAAAAGTACCAGGGCCAGCAGTGCCATAAAGACGATAGAAGCATGCGAAGGAGCATTCATTAACTATCCTTTGCTCTTGCTTCATAGAAGCATCACACCCATTCAAAGCTTTATCCACACCACCGTTTTTACCATTGCGTCTTTGCATCCATCGTTGTTTGAGAAAATTCAATACCATCGATACCCCTTTAAAGAAGAGATTGATTAAAAGAACAATCAAGGTAAGGTAAATAAACTCACTCACACCAAATTCTTTTATCGAATCAGCAGATGCCTCCACACTGATGGAGGCGTTGTGTTCGTTGTTGTTTTTTAAGACAAGATAAGTACTTGACATCGCTACTTACTCCTTTTTTTGGCAATACTTTATTAGGGCTCATTTTTCCTCTATTCAATAGAGGCACACAGTACTAAACGTGTAGGGATGAATGGACCTCTAAGAAGAGGTCATTACTTCTTAGAAGAAGATGCTATCGCCACAAAG
>JAJOKG010000182.1:0-32218 GCA_021206415.1 Sulfurospirillum sp.
TTCTTCTTTATCATGACTGGTGGCTCTTAAAAGTCCATCCACAACATGTTCTACTGCTTTAGGTGTTTTGAGCTCTTCATCATGAAGTACTTTGCAGTAAAGTTCGAACAATTCACCAATACGGTTTTGGATACTTTTTTCATCCTTGAGTCGCTGTATTTTTTTACGTGAGAGTTCAAAACTCATTTCTTGAATTAGTTTTAGTAACTGAGGGTTTTCTTTGTTTTCTTTAAGCGTTGCTGAAAAAATATGTTGTATAGACTCCATGAGTGTCTCCTTTTAAAGTACAAATTTAATGGATTGATGCTGTTTTAAGAGGTGAAAAAGTGTTTTTCTATCATCAGCATTGTGTACTAATACCCGTAGGGTGTAGCTGGTATAATTACCCTTTGTGCTATTTTGTGATTTTCGTATTTCGTGGATACGTTCTTCTAAAATTTCTTGCACAATAGTTGTTACATTGTGCTCACTGCTCAAAACCAGTTTGTATTCCCAGTGGCAAGGATAATCTAGTTTAAGTTCGGGAGTAGTTTCCACTTTTCCCCCCACTTTTTGATTCTAATTGAATGTTATTAAGAATCATTGACTTATCAATGGCTTTTGACATATCGTAAATGGTTAACAGCCCAATACTTACACCCATAAGTGCTTCCATTTCAACGCCTGTTTGTCCAGTGAGTTTTGCGGTAACAGTTAATTTAAATCCTGGCAGTTTTGGAAGCTCTTCTACATCACAATTGACTGAAGTAAGCATCAAAGGGTGACACATAGGAATAAGATCACTGGTTTTTTGGTTCCCATAATCGCAGCGATCACAGCTGTTTGAAGAACAGGCCCCTTTTTTGTTTGTTGTGAGATAATGGTATCAAAAGCACGTTGACTCATGGTAATTGTACCACTCGCAACAGCGACACGGAAGGAATCATCTTTATCACTTACGTCGACCATTTTAGGTCGGTCTTTTTCATCTAAATGGGTTAGTTGCATTCTTACCTCGTTCTATGACATAGTTGAATTTATTATAGCACTATTTCTCTTAAGCTCTGCGTGATAAGAGTGTGTCATTTTTTCTCATTTTGAGTAAAAAGGCGCTTATCTCAGTATGGAAATGTTTATTATTATGCTACAATGATTTCATAAAGTCATTAATGTTTCCTTATAGGTAACGTGTTTACGGGCAAACGGTAACATTTTTTGATTTAAAAAAGAGGAGTATGTCCACGATGAATATTTATGTAGGTAATGTCAAGTATGAGATGACAGGCGATGAGTTAAAAGAGATGTTCTCTGTGTATGGTGAGGTTTCGAGTGCAAGAATCATCAGTGATAGAGATACCGGTCGTTCTAAAGGTTTTGGTTTCGTTGAAATGCCAAATGATTCAGAAGCAAAAGCTGCTATTGAAGCAACGAATGAAAAAGAGATTGGTGGAAGAACACTAAAAGTGAATGAAGCTAGACCTAGAGAAGAACGTCCAAGAGACGATAGAACAAGAAGATCTTCTAGAGATTTTTAATACAAGCTTACATGTAAAAAGACCCACAAAAGAGGGTCTTTTAAATATTTTTTAGCGTGAAAGCGCGAAACCTATGCCAATGCGGTCACTGCGTTTGTTGTAGTCAATAAGACTTTCTGCATAACCACTATAAAATTGCAAATAACCAAAAAGATTTTCTTCCCATAGCGGAAATGTCCAGTCGAGTTGCACTGCGCCTTTGTTATCCGAATCAAAGTGTAAATTATTACGCACTAAGAGTTTAAATGTATGTTTTTTCCATGGATAAATAAGTTCCAAATCGCCATTGCCCAAGTATTCATCGATGTCAGGATTGTCATCGCTGGATGCTTTTTCTTTTATTCGGTACCAAATTCGTGGCGCTATAATCATATCTCCTGCTTGAAAAAAAGCCTTTGCATAGAGGCGGTTCCACGAACGTGATTTTTCTTCATCTTTTCCATTTGATTCATGAACAATACCAAATTGGTAGGCTTTAATAAAACTTTCACGCTCAACGTGTGGCATAATCACAAACAATTCAGGTTGGTAATTTGTCTCACGGAAGGGCGCAGAATCTTCAGCTGTTTGCCACCATGCTGTATGAGTGTAGGCTAAAACTATACTCTCATGCAGTCCTAAAAGATTATCCACAAGGTCTTTTTGAAAACTGAGTTGAAATTTTGTTTCTTGATGTTTTCTATTGTCATGTGAAACTTTATCGTACGTCATAGGAAGCAGGTAATTCATTTTATAAGGAGCAATATCAAAAGCTTGGGTAATCATTTGCTTCATGGAAGTATAGGTGTCTGTGTCATTATAGTTTTCTAAAAAAGAGCTATAAACTGCTTCGGTACGTTCGATTTTGTGTAAGCGCTCTGCAATGGTACTTTCAAGTGCTTTTGTTTGTGCGGATTTTTTTTCTAAACTTAACATGGCAGCTTGTTTGTACCACAAGAATGCGCGTTCTTTGTCATCTTCTTCTTCATAATAAAGTGCTAAGGTATACGCTGCTTCCGCATCGCCATAACGTGCTTTTTCTTCGAGTGCGGTTGTGTCTATGGCCAAAAGTAGCAGGGGCATGCAGACTAAGGAAAGCAAAAAAGAGACTTTTTTCATCTGTTTACTTTTGGAAGATTAATATTCATAGTCAACGACTTTTGTGAGGGTGTGAATGGATTTTAAAAATTCGAGTACTTTTACATGTAAAGGGTGAATGGCGTAAGCAAGCAAGTCTTCTTTGTTCTTAAAATCAGTTATGAGCGCGAGATCAAACGCTCTCTCTTCTGGGGAAAAATTAAGCCCAACTTCCATATGAACCAGCACATCAATTTGATCTTTTAAGCTCATGATGCGTTCTTTGACGATGTGTTTGTTTGCTTCTGAATTGTCTTCCAGTTTTAAAAATACAATATGTTTAACCATAGAGAAAATTCCTTTAATGTGATTTAATCTAATGCGTGTGGTTGATCGATGATATAGCCTTGAAAAAAAATCAAATGCAAGGGCATGCACCGTTTCAAGGGTTGCGTTTGAATTAATATGGGTTGCAACAGTTTTTATTTTTTTTGTTTGACATATTTCTAAAATCTTTTTACATGTAAAAAGAGCGTGTTCATCAACACAAAGATTGCGGATGAGGTTTCCGTGTACTTTGATGCTATCAAGCATTCCTTCATCAAAGTGATGCAACAGTTCACTCTCTTGTACGTTATCAAGTGCAATGAAAATATGAGATTCTTTGAGCTTAGTAATGGCATTTTTAAAAAGAGATATAGGGGTTTTAGGTTGATATTCAATCTCTAGGATAATAGGTTTATTTTTAAGTTCTTTTTCAAAAAATGCGATGCGTTCATTGTCGATAAGGTCTTCAGAAGAGAGATTGAGCGCAATGACAATATTTTTTGCAGAAGCCAATTCAACTGCTTTTTTTGTGATACTATGCAACAAAAGATCATAGAAATGGCGTTTTTTAGCAATTTTGAGAAAGAGTTTTGGTGATTGTAGGGTTTGGTGATAGCTAAACGCAAAAGTGCTTCATAGCAAAAAGGTTGATCTTTTTTGTCTAAAATGGATTGAAAATGAAGAACAATTTGGCCTTCTTCAATCGCTGTTTTCATCATTGTCTCAATAGCTTCTTCATTTTCATTCATTAAGACATTGGCAAATTCTGAGTAGGTAACAAAGAGTTGATTTTCAGCCTTGGCGACTAATAGCGCTTTTTGTGCTTTTTCAAGTGCATCAAAATGGTCAAAACTAATGCCAATGTGAACAGTGTATGTAATCGTTTGATGAGCATACGTCGTGGATAAGTTTTCCATGGCACTGCTTAAAGCACCAATGAGGTTTTCCATTTTTGTGAGTTCAAAAGGGATGTCGATGAGCAGAATAAATGTATCATCGCAAAGATGAAAAACCTCCATTTCATGAGTGGTGGCAAAGGAAGAAAGGGTTGTAAAAAATGAAGAAAGAACATGGCATCCACCCTCGTCACCATAGCCTAGTACGATAGATTGAAACTGCTTAATGTCGATGAGAAAGAGTTTTGGGCTTTTACATGTAAGGATTCGTGATTCAAACATATCTCGCGAGGGAAAGTGGTTTACATTTTCAATCATAGGCGCTCCTTAGCTTCTTCATATTCTGCAGGATGATTCACGTTTAAAAAAGGTTCATCCTTCTCAAACGGAGTGTATTGCGTATGGCTCTGGTTTAAGAGTAGACGAATTTTATGTTCATTGTTTGCCAGCAGGATGCGAATGTTATCTAAAATAGAAGGTTTATAGATGGCACACAACTGATGGGATGAACAAGGTGACGTTGCGATGATAGCATCATCATCTTCACGCATCTTTTGGTAGAGTGTCTCAAAAATTTCAGGGGTAACAAAGGGTGTATCAACGCTTAGAACGCATACGGGTGTTTTGAAATATTCCAAAATAGAGAGCAGAGCCACAAGCGGCGAATGCTCTTGGTAGGTCGTATTGTCTTCAATAAAAGAGGCATCAAAATCAAACTTCTCACGCTTTTTGGTACTTACATGTAAACTTTCAAAAAAGGGTTGAAGCCTTGCTAGTTGGTATTCAGTGAGCGTTTTAAACCCACCAAAGGGAAGCAAAGCTTTATCGCTTCCCATACGTGAACTTTTCCCGCCAGCAACAATGACTAAAGGGAGCGGGATAAACGTCATTACAGTGTTCTTGGATCGGTGATTTTGCCCATAACGGCACTGGCAGCTGCTACGGCTGAATTGGCAAGGTAAATTTCACTGGTGCGATCCCCCATGCGTCCGACAAAGTTACGGTTGGTGGTCGCTACACAGCGTTCCCCTTTTCCTAAAATACCCATGTAGCCACCTAAACATGCACCACAGGTTGGGTTACTAAAGACAGCGCCTGCTTCCACAAAAATTTCCACTAAGCCCTCTTTTTGCGCTTGTAAGGAGATTTTTTGTGTTGCTGGGGTGATAATCAAACGGGTTTTGCGTGCGACTTTGCGACCTTTAAGAATGCTCGCTGCAATACGCAAATCTTCCAAACGACCGTTGGTGCAACTGCCAATAAAGACTTGGTCAATCGCCAAATCGTCCTGAACCGCTTGGTTAATCGACTTTCCATTTGATGGCAAGAAAGGATAGGCAATGACAGGGTCAAGATTGGCGACATCAATGTGAAGCACTTGAACATACGAAGCATCCACATCAGAGTAGAAAAATTTAGGTTCTCGTGCAAGGTTTTTGTCACTTAAAAAGGCTTTGGTGATCTCATCAACAGCGACAATACCGCTTTTAGCCCCCGCTTCAATTGCCATGTTACAGAGTGAAAAACGATCATCCATGCTGAGGTGTGCGATGGTATCTCCTGTAAATTCTAAGGTGCGGTACAAAGCTCCATCCACCCCTAAAAGGCGAATCACTTCAAGAATCAAATCTTTACCGTAAACATGTTGTTTGGGTTTGCCACTGAAAACCACTTTGATGGATTCAGGCACTTTAAACCAGTTCTCACCCGTAATCATCGCAAACGCTAAGTCGGTGGAGCCCATACCCGTTGCAAATGCACCAAGCGCACCATGCGTACAGGTGTGAGAATCCGCACCAATAATCACATCGCCTGAAACAACAAGCCCTTTCTCAGGCAACAACGCATGTTCAATACCCATGTCTTTTTCATCAAAATAGTGTTTGAGATCATGTTTGTAAACAAATTCACGGCTAATTTTTGCTTGATTCGCACTGGCAATATCTTTGGCTGGAATGTAGTGATCCATGACGATACTAAAGCCATCAGGATTGGCAAGTTTTGTCGCACCACTCTCTTCAAACGCTTTAATTGAAATAGGAGTGGTAATGTCGTTACCAATGACCATGTCAATCTTACTTTTGACAATTTCACCTGCAAAAACGAGATGACCAACATGATCGCTAAAAATCTTTTCAGTAATAGTTTGTCCCATAATCATACACCTTACATAGTAAATTAGGGTATTTTATCAAAAAATGGTTTAAGCGAAGAAAAGAGGGGTCGTGAGAAGAAAAACTTCCTCCTCACTCTGTTTGGATACTTATCGTCCGCAGCCACATCCTCCGCCACCACATGTATTTGAATCATCATTTTTAGAGGTGTCTAAGTTAAAAGGAAGATAAGCTGGGCAAAAACGAATAATGGCAGTCGCCAAAAGAACAACACCAATCAGTCCAAACCAACTGTTATAAATGACGCCTAAAATAGCGATTAAAATCCCCGCAATCATACGAATCATTTTGTCTGTTTTTCCAACATTACATTTCATAATAAACTCCTTGTAGTTAAATTGGAGTTATTATATCCTATTTTAAAGAAAATCAATTCTTTTACTAAATGATAAAAATTACTATTGACAAATATTTATTCTTTTGTTAGAATGTCATCATCAAAACAAATTAAAACGATAAGGAGTTATTATGGCATGTGATACCAATACAGTCGAAGCAAAAGCTTCTCAACCTAATACAGAAAATCAAAATTCAGAAATGAAAGTACAGGAGAAAAAATCAATGAGTTCATCTTTAGTTTTACAAAAAGCCCCAGAATTTAAAATGGATGCGTACGACGCAAAAACAGGTCACTATACAACCGTAAACAGTGAAGATTATAAGGGTAAATGGCATGTCGTTTGTTTCTATCCAGCAGATTTTACGTTTGTATGCCCAACGGAAATTGCCGCAATGAACGCTAAATACGATGAGTTTCAAGAACTCGGCGTTGAAATCTTAGCGGTTTCTACAGATACTAAGTTTTCACACAAACGTTTTGTTGAGACAGAGCCTATTTTAGCAGGTCTAAAATTGACCATTGGTGCAGATCCAACAGGTACAGTCAGTCGTGCGTTTGGCGTTATGATTGAAGATGAGGGCGTTGCGCTTCGTGGACGTTTCCTTATCAATCCAGAAGGGGTATGTGTCGCACAAGAAGTTCAAGCACCAATGGTTGGAAGAAACGTAAATGAATTTTTACGCCAAGTGCGAGCATGGCAACATGCGAGTAAAACAGGTGAGGTATGTCCAGCAGGTTGGAGACCAGGTAAGAAAACATTGCCAGTAGCGACGGATGTTGAGAAAATGACAGGTCGTGTAGGTGATTATATTACCATCGAAGAGATTCTATCGTAAGAATCCCTTATATCCTTCTAAAAAGGATTGGATGCCCTCTTGTGCAAAGAGGGCGTCATTCCATACTTTGCTATCAATTAAATCATAATAAGCTTCTTTTAGCACATACGTGTAGGCGTTAATTTTTTTTGTTTTCCACCAGAAGCTCCACCTCTTTACGCTCGTAATACTCGCCTTCAAAAGTATCAAGGATAACCAAATCTTCGTCTGAAATTTCATAATAGACACGACCTTCAACCCACTCATTGGCTTCAAAAATGACAGGATAGACATCATTTTTAATCGCACGGCGTGCGTAGCCTTGCAAGGTGGCTTTTTGCGAAAGGTAGTGTCCTCTCACCAGTCTGTGCCAAACATCTTCAAACATCAATGATCCATACGTAAAGAGGTGTTTCATGCGTGCTCCTTGAAAAAAAATCATATCACAGTATGATACACTATGGTTGCTCAAAAAAATGTGCAAATAAAGATATAATAAGCATCAAATCCTCTTTACATGTAAAGGTTAAATATGGTGAAGTGCACGTTTGAATCTCCTTTGGGGTTATTACTAGCACAGGCGAATGCGCAGGGAATTTGCGTATTAGATTTTACATGTAAGGATGAAAAACACGCCGAAGAGAATGGGCATATTATTCAGCTTAGAAGAGAGTTGGATGCCTATTTTGAGGGAAAATTAAAGCAGTTTTTAGTACCTTTGGTGCCCATGGGAACACCGTTTCAAAGAGGTGTTTGGGAGGTTTTGCGAGCGATTCCTTACGGCAAGACCATCTCGTATAGCCGTGAAGCGGAGCTTTTGAAACACCCAAAGGCCGTGCGTGCGGTTGCCAATGCCAATGGCAAAAATCCCATTGCAATTCTTATCCCGTGTCATCGGGTGATTGCCAAAGATGGAAGTATGGGTGGGTACAGCAGTGGGGTGTGGCGTAAAGAGTATCTTTTAAATTTGGAGCAACAGTATCGATGAAAGTCGTCATAGCAATTGATTCGTATAAAGGGTGTGCAAGTTCGCAAGAGCTTTCAGGATGGATAGCAGAGGGTATTCGAAACGTCTACGCAGAAGCCGAGATTCAGGCCTGTTATATTGCCGATGGTGGCGAGGGAATGCTTCATGCCTTAATGCAAAATAGCGATGGTAAAATTATTACATGTAACGTACATAACCCGTTGATGCAAGTCATTGAAGCGCAGTATGGTATCTTAAGTGACGGCATCACGGCGGTGATAGAAATGGCGCAAGCCTCAGGGCTTCCGTTAGTGCCTAAAGAGCAACGCAACCCATTAAAAACCACCACCTATGGCGTGGGAGAGTTGATAAAAGACGCACTTGGGAGAGGATGTCGCAAATTTATTGTGGGTATTGGTGGCAGTGCGACCAATGATGCGGGACTTGGGATGCTTCAAGCATTGGGGTACCGATTTTTAGATGAAAATGGTGATGTTTTGGGGTACGGTGGTGAGATTTTAGAGAGCATTGCGAGTGTGGATGTCTCAGATGTTGAGCCTTTGCTAGAGCAGTGTGAATTTAGCGTGGCGTGTGATGTGGACAATGTGATGTATGGCACCAAAGGGTGTGCGCAGGTCTATGCGCCACAAAAGGGGGCTGATGCGTTGATGGTGGAGCGTTTGGATGCGGGCATGGTGCATTTTTGTACTCTGCTTGAAAAAGCGTATGGCAAAGCCATAGCGCATGTAGCAGGTTCAGGTGCCGCTGGCGGTATGGGCGGAGGAATGCTGGCATTTTTAAACAATACCTCACTTCGCTCGGGCATTGAGATTATCTTAGATGCCATGCATTTTGATGAAGCGCTTAAGGGTGCTAATCTTGTTATCACAGGTGAGGGGCGCATTGATACGCAATCACTCATGGGAAAAGTCTTAAGCGGGGTTTCCAAACGTGCGCATAAAGCGGGTGTGCCTTTGATCGCCTTAGGGGGTGGCATTGCTGATGATTTGGAGGTGCATGAGGGGATTGACGCCCTTTTTTCCATTATGCGCTACCCCATTGGTTTGGAAGAGGCGATGGAGAAAGAGCGCACCAAAATGCTGGTGATTAAAAGTACGACAGAGATTTTTAGATTGATTCGTGCTATTTTACGAAAGTGATAAATGAAACATAAAGAACTGATTTTAATTAACGATTTTTTACACCAATACCACAAAATTTCCTCGATTTACCGTGTGGACGATAATGTCTTACGCATTGTGTTTGAAGCAGGGGAAGCGCTTTTTATTGACCTCTCACGCAATGATTCGTACCTGTTTTACAAGAGCGATTTTAAACAATCCAAACGCTATAACGCTCCTTTTGACGTGCTCTTAAACAAACGCTTTGCTAATGCGAAAATTCTCTCCATGAAGGTAGAAGAAAATAACCGTATTTGGCGCATCTGTGTGCTTTCAAGCTCAAGTTACAAAGCCTTTGAGACCACCTTACAACTGGAATTTACAGGGCGCAATACCAATGCGATTATCTTAGATGAAGACGAAGTAGTGTTGGAAGCTTTGCGTCACATTGATGCGAGTGTGAGCTTTCGCAGTGTCAAAGTGGGCGAGGTGTTAGAGCCTTTGCCACCTAAAGAGCTCAAAGAGAAGCCTTTTGAGATGGAAGGAAGCGTTGAGGATTATTTGCATGCAAGCTATGAAAAACGCTTACATGTAAAGCTTCGTGAACTCAAAAATCAAAAAAAAAGCGGCTCTGGAGCGAAAGAGTGAAAAGCTTACCGAAGCGATGAATGCCCTAGAAAATGAGGAAGAACTTTTAGCCAAAAGTGAGCAAGCGCACAAAGAGGCAACGCTGGTGTTAGCGCATTTGTATAGCATTAAAAATTATCAAGAGCGTGTGGAGCTTTATGATTTTGATGGAGAACTTGTGAGCATTGCGTTACCTCTGGCGCATTCGCCTCAACACGCCGCTAATCTGCTCTATAAGAAGTCTAAAAAATTGCGTCAAAAAGCCTTTTCGATTCACAGACAGCGGGAAAATCTAGAAGAGAAACGCCTCTTTTTGGAGCGGATGATGGGGGTGATTGAAGGGGCAAGGGATTTGGAAGAGATACACATCTTAACGCCCAAAGTTACCAAGCAGAAGCAAAAGGGCGAAGATAACAATTATGAAACCTTTTGGCTGGAGGGGTACCGCATTTTGTTGGGTAAAAACGAGAAGGGAAATATCGCACTGTTGCAAGAGGCAAAAAAGAGCGACATTTGGTTACATGTAAAAGATTTACCTTCATCGCATGTGATTATTTGCACCGAAAAACAGAGCGTGCCTGAGCCTATTTTGATTTTTGCAGCGAAGTTGTGCGTGGATTTTAGCCTCTCTCAAAAAGGTGGCTATTTGGTCGATTATACCCAACGTAAAAACGTGAAGCCCTTTGATGGAGCGAATGTTGCTTATGAGACGTATCAGACGCTCAAAATCTACAAAGAATAAGTCTTACATGTAAAAGGAGGAGAGTATGGCAGTAGGTCCTATTGGTAGTGTGGTGTATGCGAATCAAATGATGCCAGCACAATCAGCAAAGCAGATGGATTATCAAAACAGTGTTCAAATGCAAAACGCACTTGCCGCTGCCATGCAATCTGAAAAAGAAGATGAGGTGCAAGAGGTACGACCACCCGAGGAGAGTTATAAAATAGACCCTGAAAATGAGCACGAACGTCATAAACACGATGAAGAAGAGCGTGAGGCGTCTCATGAAAACAAAAAAGAGGATGAGATTCAAGAAGAGGGTGAAGAGGTGGTTATTGTACAAAAGGGGCACTTGGATATTAAAGCTTAACCTCACCTTTGGTTTGCTATCATTGTCTCTTACTTAAAATACTATCATAAAAGAGTTCCTTATGAATTTTAAAACACTCTATGAATCCAATAAGCAACGTGTTCTTACAGGTCTTGTCATGTTGGGTTTTGCGTCATTGCTTGCTTTTTTAGATAACCTTATTTTGACATGGCTGGTTTTAGGGGTTGTCTATTTGTTCGCTTT
This sequence comes from Sulfurospirillum sp., assembly GCA_021206415.1. Taxonomy (GTDB): domain Bacteria; phylum Campylobacterota; class Campylobacteria; order Campylobacterales; family Sulfurospirillaceae; genus Sulfurospirillum. The sequence continues at coordinate 11,133 of JAJOKG010000182.1, forward strand.
TCATGAAGCGATGAATCTTTTTGATGTACGAGATGTTAAGCTTTATGTGTATGCTATTGTATTGTGGTTAGTGGCGTATATTTATCCTAATCCTGATGATTTGATTTATCTTGCGTTAATCGTGATGTTAGCGATTATGTCTTATACCAAAAAAGTAGATTACAAGCTGCTTGCACCTTTCTTTTATCCTTCGATTTCCATGCTCTTTTTATACGCACTTTACCATGATTTTGGCATGTCTGTATTGGTGTGGTTAGTGTTGGTTGTTGCCCTCACCGATACAGGTGCGTATTTTGTAGGAAAGAGTTTCGGTAAAACCTCTTTTTCTCCTTCTTCTCCCAATAAAACACTCGAAGGTGTTGCAGGGGGAATTGTCATAGGAAGTGTTGTGGGTGCTATGTATGGCACTTTCTTTATTCCTCTATGGCTCTCTGCTTTGATCGCATTTGCAAGTTCAGTAGCTTCCGTTTTTGGTGATTTGTTTGAGAGTTATTTGAAACGTGAGGCAGGAGTGAAAGACAGTGGCTCACTCTTCCCAGGGCATGGCGGTATGCTTGATAGACTTGATGGTTATTTGTTTGGCGGTGTTGTGATGGTGATTTTACTGCGAGGATTGGCGTAAGTGATTATTTTAGGCTCAACAGGCTCTATTGGTGTCAATGCGCTGATTATTGCCAAGCGTTTTGGTATGGAAATTGAGGCATTAGTCGCTGGTAAAAACATAGCACTTTTAAATGAGCAAATCAAAGAGCATCATCCTAAATATGTTGCTATTTCTGATGAAAAAGATCGTCATTTGGTGAAACACAGTGAAGTGTTTGTGGGTAAAGAGGGTATTTTAGAGCTTTTACAAAAGACACAAAGCTTTTTGGTAGTCAATGCGCTTGTGGGTTTTGTGGGACTCGCACCCAGTATTGAAGCACTGCGTTTAGGTAAACGCCTTGCCTTAGCCAATAAAGAGTCGTTAGTTGTGGCAGGACATCTTTTGGATACTTCTCGTATTACTCCCATTGATAGTGAACACTTTGGTTTATGGTATTTGTTGGGGAATCGTCCTGTTTTGGGGATGACTATTACCGCAAGCGGTGGTGCTTTTAGAGACACACCTTTAACAGAGCTTCCTCATATGTCGTTTCAAGATGCGCTCAAACATCCTAACTGGAGCATGGGGGCTAAAATAACCATTGATAGTGCAACCATGACCAATAAACTTTTTGAACTTTTAGAAGCGAGGTGGCTTTTTGGGTGTGAAAAGTTGGATGCGATTATTGAACCACAATCCATTATTCATGCATTTGTTCACTTTCAAGATGGAAGTACAACGGCGCATTTAGCCAAAGCTGATATGAAGCTTCCCATTGCATTTGCCCTTAGAGGAGAAATTGAAGAGGCTATTTTGCCTTCTATTGATTTATCTGAAATTGGCTCTTTCTCTTTTCAAAAAAATTGATAAAGAGCGTTATCCGATTTGGGAAATCAAGGATGAAATACTCGCACATCCCACACGGGGTGTTGTGATTAATGCGGCCAATGAGGTAGGCATTGCTAAATTTTACAATCGTGAAATCTCTATTTTAGATCTTGCACGTTTAACCTTAAAGGCGTATCGATTTTTTGAAAATGTTAATCCTAAAAGTTTGGATGAGGTTTTTGAAATTGATCGTGAAGTGCGTCAGTATTGCTTAAAATAAAAGCAGTTCACTTACATTTTTTGTTTCATTTGTAGATTATAATTAGGCTTCAGGTATTTGAAGCCTAAAGAACGATATTTCATTTTAAAGAGGTTTGAATGCTCCATCGTACCGATTATGTTCTTCGCTTAAAGGACAGTATTATAGGGTTGCAATTTTTATTTGTTGCTTTTGGTGCATTGGTATTGGTGCCGATGCTTACAGGATTAGATTCTAATGTTGCGCTGTTTACCGCAGGGGCTGGAACACTGATATTTCAATTGGTAACACGTAAACTATTCCTCCTGTTTTTTTAGCTTCCTCTTTTGCTTTTATCGCACCTATCTTGTATGGCGTGAAAACATGGGGTATTGCAGGAACGATGAGTGGATTGGTTGCGGCGGGTTTGTTTTATGTGCTTTTGAGCATCTTAATTCATCTTCGAGGGAGTGGTTTTATTCATAAACTTTTACCGCCTGTGGTCACGGGTCCTGTTATTATGACTATTGGTTTAATTCTCTCTCCTGTGGCAGTCAATATGGCAATGGGCAAAACGGGCGATGGAAGCATCGTGTTGGTACCATTCCATCATGCGATTGCTATCTCATTGTCTGCGTTAATTATCACGATGTTGATTACGCTTTTAGGTAAGGGTGTCTTTCGTTTATTGCCTATTATGTTCGGCATTATGGGTGGGTACAGCATTGCCCTTGCTTTAGGAGTTGTGAATTTTGATGCCGTCATGAATGCTCCATGGTTTGCGATCCCTTCTTTTGTAACACCTGAATTAAATTGGGAAGCTATTTTATACATTTTACCCATTGCTATTGCACCTGCTGTTGAGCATGTGGGGGATATGTTAGCGATTAGTAATGTGACTAAACGGGATTATTTGGAAAAACCTGGTTTGAAGAAAACGTTATTAGGAGATGGACTTGCTACGAGTTTTGCCGCTTTTCTAGGAGGCCCTCCCAATACAACATACTCAGAAGTCACAGGCGCTGTCACCATTACAAAAGCGTATAATCCTGCTATTATGACATGGGCGGCGTTGTGTGCCATTGTATTAGCGTTTGTAGGAAAATTGGGCGGATTTTTAGCCACAATCCCTGTGCCTGTTATGGGGGGTATTTTATTGTTATTATTCGGGTTAATTGCATCTATTGGTATGGAAACGTTGATTAAAGGCAAAGTCGATATGGCTGATCCTCGTAATATGATTATTGTTTCGATTATTTTAGTGTTTGCTATTGGTGGTATGAGTTTTGATTTGGGCGGTGTGAAGTTTAGTGGCATTGGATTAGGTGCTATCGTTGGTATTGTGTTAAATTTTGTATTACCAAAAACACGCCATTTTGATGGCTATTAAAAAGGAGTTTGCATGGAGTTATTAGAAGGATTGATTTCTAGCCTTTCATCCATTATTTGGGGTCCTCCAATGTTGATTTTACTCGTAGGTACGGGTATTTATTTAACCATTGTATTGAAGGGAATGCAGTTTTGGGCATTGCCTCATGCCTTAAAGCTCATTTTTCATAAAGAGCATGATGGAGAGGGTGAAATCAGCCATTTTGCCGCCCTTATGACCGCACTTGCTGCAACCGTGGGTATTGGTAATATCGTAGGTGTTGCTACGGCGATTACGTTGGGTGGACCTGGGGCTATTTTTTGGATGTGGGTCACAGGACTTGTTGGTATGGCAACAAAATACTCCGAAGCAGTTCTTGCGGTTAAATACCGTCAAAAAGGGCATCATGGGTTTAAAGGTGGACCAATGTACTACTTAACGTATGGTTTAAATATGCCTCGTCTTGGTATGGCATTTGCTGTTTTTACAGCACTGGCTGCATTTGGTATCGGCAATATGACACAAGCTAACGCTGTGGCACAAATTTTACATACCCAAATGGCTATTCCAACATGGGTAAGTGGTATTGTACTTTTAACCTTAACAGCGATTGTTATTTTGGGAGGTATTAAATCGATTGGTCGCTTTACTTCTTTTTTAGTTCCGTTTATGATTTTGGTGTATGTTGCTGTAGCTTTGGTGATTTTGTTGATGAACGTCGATAAAATTGGTGGTGCTTTTGGTCTTATTTTTTACCACGCCTTCAATCCGATTGCAGCAGGCGGTGGTTTTATTGGCGCAACGATGGCCGCTGCGATTCGTTATGGTGTGGCACGGGGTGTCTTTTCTAATGAATCAGGTTTAGGCTCTGCACCGATTGCTGCTGCTGCTGCTAAAACCAATGATCCTGTACGTCAAGCACTTGTGAGTATGACACAGACGTTCATTGATACCTTAGTTGTATGTACAATGACCGCATTGATTATTTTGATTTCACCGTTTTGGGAACAAGGGGTGAGTGCTGGAACGTTAACGATGCAAAGTTTTCAGCTTCACTTGGGTTCATTTGGGAGTATTGTCGTGGTGCTCTCGACGGTTTTGTTTGCTTATTCAACCATTTTAGGATGGAGTTATTATGGTGAAAAAGCGTTTGAGTATATTTTTGGAGAGCGTTTTGTTCGTTTATACCGTGTTTTATTTATTGCAGGTGTAATGGTGGGTTCTATGATGAAGCTAGAATTTGTGTGGAACTTCTCTGACTTAACCAATGGATTGATGGCGATTCCAAACTTAATTGCGTTGATTTTACTGGCTAAAGTTGTCTCCAGCGAGAGCAAGCGTTATTTTGAGACACTAAAATAAACGACCATGTTTCGCCTCTCTTTTGCTCTGGTTGCGATTGCTGTTTTATCGCTCATTAATTATTATGCGTACAGACGCTTTTTGAAGCGTCTGGATTTTTTAGTGGGGTATCAGCTTTGGATTAAAGGGGTCATGTTTTTGATGACCCTTTGTGAAATTGGCTATTTTTTAGTATTACGTTTAGATAGTTTAGATCCTTTTTTATATGCGCTTTTTTCTTCGATGATTGGTGTTTCATTTATGCTTTTTTGTGTGGCATTGCTCTACGATTTGTTTCATCTTCCCTATGCCAAAATTCCGCATGATTACTCCAGACGACTTTTTCTCAAAATGGTTTTTGATGTCACGATGCTGGTTTTAGCATTTTCATATATGATTAAAGGGTTTTTCAATGGTATGAAATCGCCGTTGATCAAAGAGGTGGATGTTGTCATTGAGGGCTTGGATGAAGGGTTGAGCATTGTGCAGATTAGTGATGTGCACATTGGTAAAGTTTTAGGCAAAGCGTTTATGGATGAGATTGTGCAAAAAATCAATACATTAAACGCCGATGTAGTTGTTATTACGGGCGATTTGGTGGATATGCCTGTGGCTCAAATTGGGAATACCCTAGACGCCCTACGTGAGATAAAAAGCCATTTAGGTGTCTTTTTTGTACCAGGGAATCATGAGTATTTTTACGGAGTTCACACGATTATGGATTTTCTTAAAACACGGGGTGTTCAGGTGTTAGAGAATGATTCTGTGGTCATTAACGAGCGTATCAATTTAGTGGGAGTGACGGATATGATGGGCAAACGCTTTGATTTCTTACCGCCGGATTTAACAAAAGCCTTTTTACATGTAAGGATGATTTACCCACGATTTTACTCTCCCATCAACCTAAAATTGTCAAAGAGCTTAAGGGTGAAAAGATAGATTTAATTCTCAGCGGTCATACGCATGGTGGACAAATTTTCCCCTTTGGGCTTTTAGTGCTTCTTGACCAGCCATATTTGAGCGGACTTTATCAGCACTCTAAACGCACACAGATTTTTGTGAGCAATGGTGCTGGGTATTGGGGGCCTGCGGTTCGGGTGATGGCACCTAGTGAAATTGTAAAACTCAATCTTAAGCCTAAAGCATGAAATCATTTTATGTACTATTTCTTATCGCCCTACTTTTTACAGGATGCAGTGTTAAGCAAGAATCTTTACATGTAAAAAGAGAGGGCTTAGAAAAACTCACCAACGATTTGATGCTTTTGGGTGAGAATGTGCGTTACGATGAAGCACGTTTATTTGCCTATGAAGCACTGAATTATCCGCATGTTTTAGCGACACGCTATGCGCTTGTGAGTCCACCTACATTTCATAATTTTCTCATTAACACAGGGCTTAAAGAGCGAGGGCTTTGTTATGAATGGAGTGAAGATATGATGGCACATCTTAAAAAAGCACGCTATAAGAGTTTTGATTTACGTTGGGGGGTTGCGAATAAAGGTGAATTTGATGAGCATAACAGTGTCGTGGTTGTGGCAAAAGGGGCACCGTTTCACAGTGGTATTTTAATAGATCCATGGCGTAATTCAGGAGAATTGTATTGGGTAAAATTAGACGAAGATGCCACATACCATTGGGTTGAAAATTTAGAGAGAAGCCGTTATTTTGGAACCCTTCATCCTTAACTATTTTTTTCTAATATCACCCGAATCACGCTTCCTTCTCCTTGATGCTTTTCTCCTTCATTGAGCATAATAATTTCTTGAGCAAGTTTATGGATGGTGCAAGGAAGTGTTTTTTAACATTTGGCTAATATCATCAATACTATAGAGCAAGGTTTCTTCTTTAGGCCCTCCACTTTTAAATTGCAGTTGGCTTTTGCTGAAAAATTCCCCTATAAAAAATCCTTTTTCTTTCAGGGCATACAATGATTTTTCAAAAAGGATTTTCTGCTCTGTTTTGGGTACATGCAAATAGGTACAGACGATGGCATCATACAAAGAAGCTTGGGGATTCCAGTAGTTAAGGAGTGTATGGCGAATCGCAATAAAAACATAGCGCTCTTTGGCATAATGCCTGAGTTTGGAGAGGGCGACAAATGAGGCATCTAACGCTTCAACGTGCGCGATACCTTGTTCGGCTAAAAAAAAGAGCATTACGACCCTCTCCTTCTCCTAAACAGAGAATACTTTGAGCTTTTTCGAGTCGTTCAAAATTTCTTCAATAAAAGCGTTAGGCGCCTCACCGTAGAGAAAATTAGCTTCTTTAAATTTTTGATCCCACATTTTTTGCATCTTATCCCTTTGCAATTTATTGACGAATTAAATCAAGGAAATCATCTTTTTATTGTACTACAATGTGAAAAAACTGCAAGGAAAAATGATGAATTATCCAACTTTTTTTTGATCACACAGAAACCATAATCCTTTATGACCCACTTTCAGAGATTTTAGGTGCATTTGAAGAGGGAAAAATTTGCTTTACGTATGTGGATGTGGTGAAAAGTGCGGGGCATAGTTGTCCTACGATAGCAGGGGCTTATTTGATGGTAAGAGAAGGACTTAAAATACTTTATCCAGATAGCTTACCTGTACGAGGAGAGATTGAAGTTTTCTTTAAAGAGCCACAAGAAGAGGGAACAACAGGTGTAATTGCCAATGTTTTTTCACTCATCACAGGCGCAACCGATTGCTCTGGATTTAAGGGCTTACAGGGTCATTTTTCACGCACGAACCTGCTGCATTTTAATGAGGAAATATCTTTACATGTAAAGATGAAACGACGTGATAATGGCAAAGAAGTGCATGTGGCGTATGATCCAACGTGCATTGCCATCAATCCTTCTATGCAAGCATACATGCCTAAACTCTTTACAGGGTTACTCACATGCGAAGAAAAGAAACTTTTTGCCAATATGTGGCAAGAAAGGGTGGCGCAAATTTTAGAAAATTTTGATAAAGTAATAACTCTACATTAACTTTTCTGGAGCGGACATTGTTAAGTGCAAAAAAAACAAAGTATTGTTAAATGGATTGTTTTTGTTGCCCGTATTGGCCGTTTTACTCACTTTTGCCATTATTCTAACTATGGTTATTTCTATGGAGCAAGATGATTATAAAAAATCTTTAGAGCAAGCACGAATCTCTTATGTCAAGCGGTCTAAGATTCAAGCGCAAGAGCGGATTGATAAACTTATTGATTATATTAATGTCAATGAACAACTTTTGCGTGAAGAAGCCGAAGAAGAGATCGCCAATATGGTCGATTTGGCACATAGAATCATGGTAGATATTTACAATGAAAACCCAACATTGCCTCGTGAAAAAATCATCCAAAAAATCAAAGATAAACTCAAAGATGTTCGATTTTTCAATGACTTGAGTGGGTATTATGCTTTGTTTGATTTTGAGGGAAAATGTGTCATGCATGGACTCGATGAGTCACTTGAGGGTAAAAATATGCTCAATTACCAAGATAGCGATGGTTATTTTTTCATTCAAGAGATGATTGCGCATCTTAAAGAGAGTGCTTCGTATGCCATGACATGGCGTTGGAAAAATCCGCGCGATGTGACGTATCGTAAAAAAAATAGGCTATGGGAAACGCGTTGAGCCTTTAAATCTTTTTATTGTAAGTGGTCGCTATGAAGATACCATTTTAGATAAAATCAAAAAAGAGACACAAAAGGTACTTTTAAATACCAAATACGGGGAGTATGGTTATATCTTTGCTTATGATTATGCAGGTAATACTATTTCGCATGGGGATCACTCCTTAGTGGGTAAAAATCGATTGGATGTGGTGAGTAACCATCAGTTTATTATTCGAGATATTGTGGTGGGTGGCAAGCTTAATGTTGAGGGCTTTTTTATGAACTACACCGCTTCGTACCATCCCATTGACAATGACAGGCAAAAAGTCTCATTTATTCGTCCGATTCCTCAGTTTGAATGGGTAGTCGGGACAGGAACCTATTTGTTAGAAGAGAATAATGCTTTTTTAGAGCGAGAGAAGATGCTCAAAGCAAAAATGCAAACGACCATTGCCAATTTAGTGCTGATTTCTTTGGTTATTATGTGTTTAATTATGGCGATGATGTTTATTATTTCCATTAAATTACGCTCCCTTTTAGATCGTTATGAGAACCACTTACTTCTGAATAATAAGCAAATTAAAGAGCAAAAAAGGGTCTTTGAAACGCTGTACCAAAAATCAGCAGATGGTATTTGGCTTCTTAAAGAAGGGCTTTTTATTGATTGTAATGAAGCCATTATGAAAATGTTTAAAACAGAGCATAAAAAGCGACTGATTAATGTAACATTAGTGGATTTATCGCCAGAGTTTCAGCCTGATGGGCAAAGTTCTTTTGAAAAATCACAATGGATGAATTCTATTGCTTCTAAAGAGGGTGTGCATAAGTTTGAGTGGTATGCTAAAGCCTGTGATGGAAGTCTTTTGTGGATTAGTGTGGTGATGACGACGATTATTATGAATAAGGGTCAAATTCAGCACTGCTCTGTGCGAGATATTACGGTACGAAAAGCGTTAGAAGAAGAAAACAAAAAACAGAAAAAACTCTTGATGCATCAGGTTGAACATGACATTTTAACAGGACTTCCTAACCGTAATTTACTTCAAGACAGACTGACCCAAGCGATGAAAAAAGCAAGTCGTGATGGCAGAGTTTTGGGAGTTATGTTTGTCGATATTGATAAATTTAAAAATATTAATGACTCTTTAGGCCATGATGCAGGTGATATTCTTTTAAAAGTGATTGCTAAACGGATGCAAAATAGTATTCGAGAAACCGATACGGTCGCGCGTTTAAGTGGCGATGAATTTATTGTGCTTTTAGATGGATGCAAGGATGTGAATGATATTTTCACCGCCATTAAAAAATTAGTAGCATCCTTTCAGGAACCTTTTGTAATAGGGAATGAGAGTTTTAAAATTACAATGAGTATTGGGGTGAGCGTTTATCCTAATGATGGTGAATTGGCAAGTAAGCTCCTTAAAAATGCAGATATTGCAATGTATAAAGCAAAAGCTCAAGGGCGCAATCGCTACATCTTTTTTGATCAAGCGATGAACCAAGAGACAAATGAACATCTAGAAATCGAAAAGAGTTTACATAAGGCATTAGAAAATAAAGAGTTTGTGGTTTATTATCAACCCCAAGTAAACTTGAAATCGGGAAAAATTGTAGGATTTGAAGCTTTGCTTCGTTGGAACCATCCTACAAAAGGCTTGACCTCCCCTGCTTATTTTATTCATATTGCTGAAGAGAGTGAATTGATTATTGAGATTGGCAATTGGGTGATTCGTGAAGTGATGAATCAGTTTAAAATTTGGCACGATAAAGGACTTTATCCAGGGAAAGTGGCAATTAATATCGCGGGTAAACAGTTAGAATCCAACCATTTGATTTCATTTATGCTTCAAAGTCTTAAAGAGAGTGGTTGTAAGGCTGAGTGGATTGAGTTAGAAATTGTGGAGCGGTTTATTATGAAAGACACCTCCAAATCCATAGCCCTTTTAAAGCGCTTTCGTGAGCTAGGTCTTGACATTTCTATTGATGATTTTGGTACAGGACACTCCTCTTTGGCGTATCTTAAACAGTTGCCTATTACGAAGTTAAAAATTGATCAAAGTTTTGTTCAAAATTTAGAAAACAGTAGTGAAGATCGAGCCATTGCTCGAACGATTATTGAGTTAGGTCGAGGTTTGGGGTTGGTTGTTTTAGCCGAAGGGGTTGAGAGCAAAGCACAAAAAGAATTTATTTACAGTAGCGGTTGTGAACTGATACAAGGGTATGTGTTTAGTAAACCTGTGGATGCTAATAGTGTTGAAGAGATGTTGAGAAATCAATCTCACATGCTATAATCATATAAAGAAATCATTACATAGGGTTTTTATGCAACGAAGGGATTTTTTAGGTGTTTTGGGTGTCGGGCTTTTGGGCAGTATGGCACGGGCTGATACACTCACATCGGGTGATATTTGGGTCAAAGAGGAACATAAACTTCTATTTGCTTCTGTGCTTAAAAAACTCAATTTGGTTGAGAGCATTGTAGGGCATGCCAATTTTAATCTCATCTCTTTGGATGAAACCCTTAAAATTGCAAAAGGGTATTCAAAGGTTGAGCCATTTACCGCAGCAGAACTTGCGTATATTGAAGAGGTTTTTTATACAGACCCACGTATTTATGGCTTTAATGGTAAAAAAAACAATTGAACGGATTAGTGCTACCATTAATAAAAAGATGTGATTAAAATTAGTGGCACAGGGCATTATGTTTTTTGGCGATTACGCACCCCTCTTAGAGCGTCTTGTAAAAGATGTTGGAGAGTCTCTATTTTAACCTCAGGTGTTCGAAGTATGGTGAAACAACTTTGTTTGCATCTTGAAAAAATTGAGAGTGAGAAGGGCAACATTACGGTAGCTTCACGTTCCCTCGTTCCTCCTGCATATTCTTACCACTCCATAGGTGATTTTGATGTCGGTAAAAAAGGATGGGGTCATCAAAATTTTACGGCAAATTTTGCACGTACAGAGGAATTTTGGCAGTTGCAAAAACTCTCCTATGTCTCCATGCGTTATACCATCGGTAATGGTGATGGGGTACGTTTTGAGCCGTGGCATATAAAGATTGTTTCATGATTTTAAGTATTGAAAGTAGCTGTGATGATAGCTCCATTGCCATCACACGCATTGAGGATAAAAAAACTACTCTTTCATAAAAAAAATTTCCCAAGATGAAGAGCACGCAAAATACGGTGGGGTTGTTCCAGAACTGGCTGCGCGTCTTCATGCCGTGACTTTGCCAAAAATTTTAGAAGAGACAAAGCCTTATTTTGAGACACTTAAAGCGATTGCCGTGACGAATGAGCCAGGCCTTTCGGTGAGCCTTGTTGAAGGCGTGAGCATGGCAAAAGCACTGAGTATTGCGCTAAATCTCCCTTTACTAGGGATTAATCATCTAAAAGGGCACATTTGTTCTTTATTTATTGAAGATGAAATACGTTTTCCCATGGACATTCTTTTGGTTTCTGGCGGACACACACAGCTTTTACATGTAAAGAGTTTGGAGCAGATTGAGTTGATTGCCACAACGATGGATGATAGCTTTGGTGAGAGTTTTGATAAAGTGGGAAAAATGTTAGGACTTGCTTATCCTGCTGGAGCAATGATTGAAACATATGCTCAAAAAGGGGATGCGAAGCGCTTTGATTTTACCATTCCTTTGCAAGGAACCTCTTCCTCCATGCTTGCGTTTAGCTATTCAGGTCTTAAAAATCAAGTCAGACTTTGCATTGAAGCTCAAGGAAATTTGGATGAGCAAACGCTATGCGATATTTGCGCTTCGTTTCAGCGTGTCGCCGTAGCCCATGTGATGCAAAAAATAAAAAAAGCCTATAAAGAGCGAAAAGTAGAACACTTTGGTGTGGTAGGCGGTGCGAGTGCGAACGGTTATTTAAGGGGTGAACTTGAAGCGTTTTGCAAAACAAAAAAAAGCGACTCTGCACATGGCTAAAATGGAATTTTGTTCTGATAATGCGGCTATGATAGGTAGGTGTGCGGTGGAAGCTTACACGCAAGGGATATTTGTTGATATGGCGGATTTAAAGGTGCGTAGTTCCTCTAAAGATATGTTTTACATGTAAGCATTAGAGGATAATAATTTCCTCTTCGAGTTTTATGCCAAAGCGTTTTAAAACCTCTGCTTTGACTTCCGTGATGAGCGCAAATGCTTCTTCAAATGTTCCCCCTCCTGTATTGACCAAAAAGTTGGCGTGCACAGGGCTGAACATCATTGCTCCCACCCGTTTGCCTTTAAAGCCAGCCTCTTCAATAAGTTTACCAGCATAGTGTCCCACAGGGTTTTTAAAACAGCTTCCAGCACTCGCTTCTTTGGGTTGATTATCCCGCATTTTTTTTAAACATAGCAAGGAGATTTTCATCAAATCCCTCTTTACATGTAAAGGTAGCTTCATACACAACCCCTTCAATGTCCGCAAAGCGGTAGCCATAGTTTATCTTTGATTTTTCTATCCAGCCATTTTCGGTGCGAATGGCGATAAGATGGTTAAATACTTCCCACTCTTTAAGCCCCGCATTCATAGCAACCATACCGCCTAGCGTTCCTGGGAGTTTTTGCATTAATTCAAAGCCAGAGAGGTTGTGCTTTCTAGCAAAAGAGAGTATTTTACCACTAGGAGTGGCTCCTCCTACATGTAATACATGACCCTCTTGATAGATAAAATCAAACGCTTTATCCAGCATAGCAAGTGGCGGAGGTGTTGGGCTTACAAGAAGGTTATTTGCTCCACCGATGATGATGTGCTTTTCTGGAAGTGGCTTGGGTGTTTCAAGGAGAAAAACATCCACACTTGGGCCAATTTTTATGCTGGAATAGCTTGAAAAATGAATAGTTTTTGTCATTTAAAATACAAAACTTGGAATCATGTCAAAAAGACGGGTGGTAAACTCTATCATCATGTTCATCATCCATGGCATAGTGAATATGGCAACCACAATGGTAATTAAAATCTTCGGAACAAAACTGAGTGTGGATTCGTTGATTTGGGTAACGGCTTGAAAAATACTAATAGCAAGACCTGCTATCATACCTGCAAGAAGCATTGGCAAGGAGAGATAGAGCGCAATTTTAAAAGTTTCAACACCTAATCCGATCAGTTTTGCTTCCATTAGCTCATCCTAAGGGTTTCATACTCGTGAGGAATAAGATAATCTTGTGCTTGAATGCATTGCTCATAAAAACCATGTTTATAGCCAAGTTCAAACAGGGTATTAATGGCTTCATATTGCACATCGCTCATCTCGATAGAGTGTGCGTTGGCATAGAGTCCCAAATAGGTTTTAAGGGTCGTATCATCCACTCTAACAAGGTTCCGCTCAATGAGCATTTTAGAGAGAAGGTGTTGATGGGTATGGGCAACATCGACTGCTTTAATGAGGCTTTTTTCACAGGTAATGGCTTGTAATAATGGCATAGAACGGCGCAGCGCCATACCGCCAAGTGGGAGAGGAAGCTCTTTACCTTGCGTTAAGCTTTTCCAAATATCCCAAATCTCACGTTCCACAACCAGCATCTCACTAAAATTGAGGATACTTTCATGAATTAATACTCCTGCATCGACTTCGCCACTCAAAACGGCATTTTCAATCTCTAAAAAGTTTTTATAGACAATGCGTGCTTCAGGATAAGCGATTTTAAACAAAAGGGCGTTGGTCGTGTGCGTACCACTGAGCGCTACTTTAAAATTGCGTTTGAGTTTGCTCTCTTTTTTCTTGACCAGTTTGGGACCATACCCTTCACCAAAACTCACCGCCGTGCGCAAAAGAGCATAATCGTTTCGAATTTTAGGGTACAACGCAAAGCTAATTGCACTGATATCATAGGTGGTTTTCAAGGCTTCAACGTTGAGGGTTTCAATGTCTAAGGCGATATTTTCAAAGCAGACATCGCCTGTGTCCACCCAGCCAAATTTGATGGCATAATACATGAAAATATCATCGGCATCAGGGGAGTGTGCTACGCTAATTGTTCTCACAAAAATCCTTACATGTAAATCTTTTGGCATTGTAACATATTGCAGATTGAAATATTTTGAGCCTCTTTTTTGATTTTTGACTACAATCGCTTCAAAGGGCTTTTTCAAGCTCGAGATGATAAAATAATAACACTATGAAATGAGGGGTCACATGCAAATCGATGAAAATAAGAAAAAGGCACTCGAACTTGCGATAAAACAGATTGATAAAGCGTTTGGTAAGGGTGCGCTTATCAGGCTTGGCGATAAAGTGGTTGAACCCATTGCTGCGATTAGTACAGGTTCTATTGGTTTAGATTTGGCTCTTGGCATTGGTGGAATTCCACAAGGGCGTATCATTGAAGTTTATGGCCCTGAGAGTTCGGGTAAAACGACATTGTCGCTTCAAATTATTGCAGAAGCGCAAGCAAAGGGAAGTGTGTGTGCGTTTGTGGACGCTGAACACGCCTTGGATGTTAAATATGCGGGAAATTTAGGGGTTGATATTGAAAACCTATTGGTTTCTCAACCTGATTTTGGTGAACAGGCTTTAGATATCGTTGAAACGCTTGCACGCAGTGGCGCTGTGGATGTGATTGTTATTGACTCCGTGGCTGCTCTTACACCGAAGAGTGAAATTGAAGGCGATATGGGCGATACCCATGTAGGACTTCAAGCGAGGCTTATGAGTCAAGCGCTTCGTAAGCTGACCGCTGTTGTACACAAAATGAATACGACGGTGATTTTTATTAACCAAATTCGTATGAAAATTGGAACGATGGGCTATGGTTCGCCTGAAACCACCACAGGTGGAAATGCGTTGAAATTTTATGCTTCTGTGCGTATTGATGTGCGTAAAATTGCGACTTTAAAGCAAGGTGAAGAGCAAATTGGTAACAGAGTTAAAGCCAAAGTCATTAAAAACAAAGTCGCTCCTCCGTTTCGTCAAGCAGAGTTTGATATTATGTTTGGCGAAGGCATTTCCAAAGAGGGTGAAATTGTTGATTATGGCGTAAAGCTCGATATCATCGATAAAAGCGGTGCGTGGTTTAGCTATAATGAGACTAAATTGGGGCAAGGACGTGAAAATGTCAAAGCCTTTTTGAAAGAAAATAAAGCACTTGCTTTAGAAATTGAAGAAAAAATCAAACAAGCCATCAGTGGCAATGCCATGGTGATGGCATGTGGCGTTGATGATATAAAGGAAGATGAATGATCTATATCGAAGATATAAGCGCAGATGAGGTACTCGATAGTCGTGGAAACCCAACCGTTCGAGCACGTGTCAGTTTAAGTGATGGTACGGTTGCAAGTGCCATTGTTCCTAGTGGTGCCAGTACCGGTAAGCGAGAAGCTTTGGAGCTTAGAGATGCGGACAGTCGTTATATGGGCAAAGGTGTCTTAAAAGCATGTGAAAATGTCAATACGGAGATTTCCGATGAGCTCATCGGTTTAAGTCCATTTAATCAAGCATTCATTGATGAAGCAATGAAAAAACTTGATGGCACTGAAAATTATGGCCGCTTAGGTGCCAATGCCGTTTTAGGTGTTTCTATGGCAGTGGCTCGTGCGGCAGCTCAGAGTTTAGGTGTGCCTTTGTATCGCTATTTAGGTGGCGCAAATGCGATGACACTTCCCACCCCGATGTTTAACATCATTAACGGTGGAAGCCATGCGAATAACAGCGTTGATTTTCAAGAGTACATGATTATGCCTCTAAACTTTGAGACTTTTTCTGAAGCCTTGCGTGCGGCAACAGAAGTGTATCACCACTTGAAAAAAATTATTGCTTCTATGGGTGAGAGTACCGCTTTGGGTGATGAGGGTGGTTTTGCTCCTAATCTTAAAGACAATGAAGAACCGATTAAAGTTATTATGGAAGCGATTGCAAAAGCAGGTTATACCGCAGGTAAAGATATAGCGATTGCCCTTGATGTCGCAAGCAGTGAATTGGTGTGCGAGGGTGGCTATAAACTTGACTCTGAAGGTAGAACACTAAGCAGTGCAGAACTTGTAGCATATTATGAAAACCTCTGTGCAAAATACCCTATTGTTTCGATTGAAGATGGTTTGAGCGAAGATGACTGGGATGGCTGGAAACTATTAACTGAAAAATTGGGCTCAAAAGTACAACTCGTCGGTGATGATTTATTTGTAACCAATAAGAAAATTTTGAGTGAGGGTATTGTTAAAGGTGTTGGTAATGCCATTTTGATTAAACCAAATCAAATTGGAACCGTTACAGAGACGATGCAAACCGTTCGTCTTGCTCAACGCAATAATTATAAATGTGTGATGAGCCATAGAAGCGGTGAGAGTGAAGATGCGTTTATCGCTGATTTTGCTGTAGCACTCAATACCGGTGAAATCAAAACAGGCGCAACCGCACGTGGTGAGCGAACTGCAAAATATAACCGTTTATTAGATATTGAAAATGAAGTCGTCTATGGCGAGTATGTGGGAACAAAACTTTTTGCTAAATGAGCGATGTTTTAGACGAATTTGACCAAGAAAAAAAAGAGGGTACAGAAAGTTCTGCCCTCTTTTATTTGAAACTTATCTCACTTATTATAGCTGTTGTAGGTTTTGGTTTGTATCTAGGAGATGTTCTTTTTGGAAAAAGTTCTTTAGATGTTCTCTTGAATCTTCAAGCCGACAAAGATACCTTAACACAAAAAATTCAAAGCCTTAAAGAAGAGAATGCCGTTTTGCAAAAAGAGTATTTTGAGTTGCGGCAACTAGATCCCGATCGATAAACTAAGGAGTATCCATGAGGAAGATTTTTTGGCTTTTTCTGTCACTTATCATCAGTATAGAGGCAAGAGAAAATCCTTTTGAAACAACAAATGCTCCAGAAGTTGTTGGAAAGACAACCCAAATTGAAGAGAAAAGAAGTGATTTTAAGAGTACATCGATTACATTTCCAAGCAGTGCACGTATTTTAAAAAGTGTTACGCTAACGTTTCAAAATCTTGATGGCTCCATTGAGGAAGAACACCAAAATATTGACCAAAACATTGATTGGCATCATCCTCTTTTATTATCGCCGCAAGGTGTTGAAAAATCTACGCCTCCTCCTGCACCTGTTCCACCTCTTACAAAAAAAAAAATATTGAAGTAAAAGATCTAAAGAGTGTACCCAGTATGCCATCTGTTAAAACAAAGAGTGAAGAGCGTGTAAAACTTGTTGAGAATATTTTTTTATTGGCAGAAGGGAATGAAATTAAAATTTTTACTAAAGATTTGAAGATTCGTGATTTTCTAGTAGCCGATCCTTATAAAATAGTTCTTGATTTTAAAAGAACACGTTCGTTTGCAACAAAAACGGTTGATTTAAAAAAGAATCCTTTTGTTTTAGCAACATTGGGAGAGCATAAAGATTTCTATAGGATTGCTATTTTATTAGATGGACACTATCGTTATGATTTGCAAACTTTTGAGGGTGGATACAGTATAAAACTGAAGTAAGATGTTTTTACATGTAAGGAGAAATCCTTACATGTAAAAAATATTAAAGCTCAAATTTTGGTGTTCGTTCGACAGGTCCAATGTAGTGTTGACGAGGACGTGCGATTTTCATATCGGGTTGTTCTTTGAGTTCAATCCACTGCGCAACCCAACCAGGGGTTCTTCCAATCACAAAAATAACAGCAAACATCTCTTTTGGAATTTTAAGCGCTTGTAAAATAAGCCCTGAGTAAAAGTCAATGTTAGGGTAGAGCTTACGTTTAATGAAATACTCATCATTTAAAGCAATTTCCTCAATACGGTGTGCAACAGCCATAAGTTCAGTATCAATTGAGAGTTCATTGACCAATTTCTTTTGAAGATTTTTCAAAATGGTTGCGCGTGGATCAAAGTTTTTATACACCCTGTGCCCAAATCCCATCAGTCTGAAAGGATCATTTGGGTCTTTGGCTTTGGCAATATATTTATCAACATTATCAACCGTACCAATTAATTCTAATTGACGAATGACGGATTCGTTCGCTCCACCATGCGCTCGTCCCCAAAGCGCACCAATACCCGCACTAATCGCTGCATAAGGGTGAGCATGGGTTGAAGCCACAACACGCACGGAGGTCGTAGACGCATTTTGTTCATGATCGGCATGGAGCGTAAAAATGGTATCGAGTGCTTGAACTTCAATAGGTTTTAAATCAATATGGTGGTGCGGATAGCCTCGTAACATATACAAAAAGTTTTCTGTAAAGCCTTTATCCAAATCAGGATAAATAATAGGTAATCCCTGAGAATAACGATAGGAAAATGCTGCAATCGTAGGAATTTTTGCGACAATGCGATGCGCCATCTCTTTAGCTTCTTCGGGTGAATCCATATCCAAATGGTCAAAATAAAACGTAGAAAGCGCAGAAACCGCCGCTGATAAAATAGCCATAGGATGTGCGTTATCAGGGAACGCATCAAAGAGTTTACGCATACTTTCGTGGATAAAAGAGCGTTTTTTGAGTTCCGCTAAAAAGTTTTTATACTGCTCTTTGGTCGGTAATTCTTTGTGCAAGAGTAAATAGGCCGTATCTAAAAATGATTTTTTCGTTGCAAGATAGGCGATATCATAACCTCGATACATCAATTTGCCAATATTGCCATCAATGTAGGTGATTTGAGAGCGACAACTTGCCGTTGAGGTAAAACCACGATCTAAAGTAAACATGCCTGTATTGGCATAAAATGAAGATATATCAACGACATCAGAACCAAGAGTTGCTTTGAGAATAGGAAACTCAAATTCCTCTCCTGTGCGATTATCAATAAGGGTAACAGTATCTTTACTCATACACATCCTTTACTAAAACAGTTAAACTCATAATGGCATTTATTATAGCAAATTTCTTTTCGTTCAAATGAAGAATAATTAGACTACGTGATGACAGATGCTTGCGACACTGTATCCTAATTTCTCAATCATTTCTCTATCACGGTTAGGCGCTTCCCCTTTGGTCGTCAAATAATCTCCGACAATAATCGAATCCGCCCCTGCTACAAAAATATCACACGTTGGACTAAAGGTTTGCTCACGTCCTCCTGCTATCATTAAAACACTCTCTTTAGGAAGTTTGGCTTTAAATGTTTTAATAATTTCAAGTGCTTCTGCTTCGCTTAAAGGGTTTGCTTTGAGTGGCAAGGCAGGATTTGAGATATAAAAATTAAGAGGAACGGTTTCAGGGGAAAGTTCGCAAATACTTTGGAGTAAAGAGGCTCTATCCGCTTCACTCTCTCCTAGACCGACAATGCCTCCTGTAAATAAAAAGAGTCCTGCTTCTTTTGCATTCAAACAGGTTTGGTAACGCCCTTCCCATGTATGCGTGGTACAGATATGAGGGTAAAACTCTTTGGAACTCTCTAAATTATGGTTATACGCATTTACACCCGCTTCTTTGAGGGCTTTGAGTTGCTCAATACTCGCCGTTCCATTACACGCGATTAAAAGAAGATGTGGAAGTTCGCTTTTTACCGCACGAGCCGCTTCACAGACGAAGGAGAGTTTTTTATCATCCAGTCCAAGACCTGATGTGACCAAACAAAAACCAAGCGCACCGTTTTGTGAAGCGCATTTGGCTTCGTGAACAATCTGCTCAATGGCTTTGTATTTGTAGCGTTCAATATCAGCGTTATGGTGCGCACTTTGGGTACAAAATCCGCAATCCTCCGCACAACTTCCGCTGGAAATATTGCAAATAGAACATAAAAAAAATAGGTTTTTTCATTAGGTATTTTTCCTTACATGTAAAGATAGGTGAGATGGTTTTGGAAGAGAAGAAGAGTGCTTACGCCTCTTCTTTGTGTTTGCATTTAATGCATTCATATATCTCTTTTTTACGCAGTTCTCGTTTTGCATAATGTAGCTACATTCTGGGCATTTTTTATCGGTGGGTTCGTAATTGGAGATAAATTTACATTTGGGGTAATTGCCACAGCCGAAGAATTTTCCCCTACGTGAGCTTCGCTCAATAATCTCTCCCCCACATTCAGGACAAGGAACTGCTAGTGTAATCTTCTCTTTAGGTTCTTGCGTGGTTGTTTTTTTTGAAGTTTTGAGTGTATTTACATGTAGGATAGGTACTGCACGCAATAAACTCACCAAAACGCCCTTTTCGTCGTACCAGCTCTTTGCCACACTCAGGGCACATTTCGCCTGTGAAAACGATGACCTTTTGGCTTTGAATATCCGTTTTTCCTTTGGCAACTTGCGCATCAAAAGGCTCATAAAAATTCCATAAAATTGCCTGCCAATCCTCTTTATCCTCCGCAATTAAATCCAGACGCTCTTCCATAGTTGAGGTAAAAGAGGAGTCCACAATTTGCGGAAAGTGTTGTTCTAAAAGCTCCGTGACTTGAAACGCCACTTCGGTAGGAACAATCTGTTTCTTTTCAATATTAATGTAATCCCTAGCACTTAAAACTGAAATCGTCGGTGCATACGTGGAAGGTCTGCCAATGCCTAGGCTTTCTAGTTTTTTAATCAAACTGGCTTCTGAGTAGCGAGAAGGTGGCTCTGTAAAGTGTTGATTGGCATCGAGTTTACTTAAGTTTACCTCTTGTTTGAGCGCTAAATCAGGAAGCAATTTATCCTTATCGTTGTCGCCATAGACTTTGTAAAAGCCATCAAAGAGGAGTTTTCGACCACTGGCTTTAAATTTACCGCTCTGGCTTTCAAAGATAAGCGTTTGGCTCTCAAAACGAGCATTGTTCATTTGTGAGGCTAAAAAGCGGTTGTAAATGAGTGCGTAGAGTTTAAGCTCATCTGGGGCTAAGTACGCACTGGCAATGGCTGGTGTAAACTCTAAAATGGTTGGGCGAATCGCTTCGTGTGCCTCTTGAGCACCTTTGCTTTTGTTGGCATAAAAACGTGCTTTTTCAGGCAAATAGGTTTTGCCGTATTGGCTTAAAATTTGCTCACGTGCCGCTTCAATCGCCTCTTTAGAAACGTTTAAAGAGTCCGTTCGCATATAGGTAATAACCCCTTGCACTCCTTGATGGGTTTTAACACCCTCGTATAAAGTCTGTGCGAGCACCATCGTTTTTTTTAGGTGAATACCCCAAAGCGCTTGAGGCACTTTGTTGTAATGTTGAGGTCATAAAAGCAGGACTTGGGGAGCTTTCACGCTCTTTTTTTCTCCAAAAGTGCGACATGAAAGGCTTCTTTTA
>JAJOKG010000182.1:32318-34931 GCA_021206415.1 Sulfurospirillum sp.
CAGGACTTGGGGAGCTTTCACGCTCTTTTTTTCTCCAAAAGTGCGACATGAAAGGCTTCTTTTAAGAGTTTTTCTTTAATGGCATAGGCACGCTCTTGATTGCCAATGCTCATTTTTTCAATTTTTTTCACCCTCAAAACTCTACCAAAGAAGCTTCAATGGTTTTATTAAAAAGTGCGTCAATGCTCCAAAATTCTTCCTCTTTAAAGGCTCGTATCTCTTTTTCTCTATCGACCACAATTTTAAGCGTGGAGGATTGCACACGTCCCGCACTTAAACCTTTTTGAATTTTGGAGGAGAGCAAGGGAGAGAGTTTGTAGCCTACGATTCTATCGAGCAAACGTCTGGCTTGTTGCGCATTAATGCTACTTTCATCTAAAATACGAGGATTTTCCAGCGCATGAGTGATGGCGTTTTTTGGTGATTTCGTGAAAAACAATGCGTGGCAAGCTTTTTGGGTCTTTGCCAATAGCCGTGGCAATGTGAAAACCAATCGCCTCCCCCTCACGGTCCTCATCGGTTGCGATATAGACTTGATCGGCTTCTTTGGCAAGCTCTTTAATCTCTTTGACCACACTGGCATGATCTTTAGGTACACGGTACTCTGGAATAAAGGTTTGATTTTCTATTTTTATACCAAAACTGCTTTTGGGAAGATCGCGAATATGCCCTTTTGAGGCGACAACGGTATAGTTTTTTACCTAAAAAAATTCTTAATCGTTTTGGCTTTAGTGGGTGATTCCACAATAATGAGATTTTTCAATGATTTTTCCATCTTTACATGTAAACATTTTTTCGTATTCTATCTAAAAAAAAAAAATCTATGCCAACCGCTAAAGTTTTTTTTTTGAGCTGTCGATCTTGTTTTCATCAAAGGCAAGGAAGCCCGAGAAATAAAACGATAAAAGGATTTATCATGCGTATTAACACTAACGTTGCTGCTCTTGGAGCACAGACTAACCTCACAAAGACAAACAGCGCTCTTAGCAACTCTTTGTCTAAACTCTCTTCAGGTTTGAGAATCAACACAGCGGCTGATGATGCATCAGGTATGGCTATTGCTGACTCTCTTCGTTCACAAAAAAAATGCTCTTGGTCAAGCGATTGCTAATGCGAACGATGGTGTATCTATCGCTCAAATTGCAGACGGTGCGATGGATGAACAGATTAAAATTCTTGATACCATCAAAACCAAAGCGACTCAAGCAGCACAAGATGGTCAAAGTGCAGCGTCTCGTAAAGCGCTTCAATCTGACATCTCTAAACTCGTTGAAGCACTTGACAACATTGCAGGCTCAACCTCATACAACGGTAAAAACCTCCTCTCAGGTAGCTTTACCAATGCAGAGTTCCAAATTGGTGCGTACAATAACCAAACTGTAAGCATGAGTATTGGTGCAACAAGTTCTGATAAAATTGGTCAAACTCGTTTTGAAACCAGTGAAATGGGAACCACTCTTGGTGCACAGACTATTACGTATACTGATGCAAATGGTACCGCAACAACATTTGAAACAGCAGTCGTCAGTACAAGTGCGGGTACTGGTATTGGTGCTGTAGCTGCAGTTATTAACAAAAACTCTGAAGCTACGGGAGTTACTGCAAGCTGGAGCTTAACCGCAACAAGTACAGATGCGATTGCATCAGGAACTTTAACAAACCTCACTATTAATGGTACGGTTATTGCGGCATCCTTAGATGTTCAAGACAATGATAGTACAGGTGTATTGGTCGATGCAATTAATCAACACAGTGCGACTACGGGTGTTACTGCAAGTGTTGATCAAGAGGGTCAATTAGAGCTTACATCAACCGATGGTAGAGCTATTCGAGTAAGTGGTTTAGATACAGTTACTGACCTTGACGGAGATTATACTGGTCGTTTAACTTTGACAAAAGCGGGTGCAGCAGACATCAATATGTCTATTACCAACTTTGCAACTAGCAATGTTGCAAGTTTAGGTTTGGGTGATATGATGGGTGAGCTTAGCGCTACAAATGCAGAAGCGATTGGTGCATTTACGAGTGACGTGGCTTCAGGTGCAGGTCAAAAATTAACAGCGGGTGTTACAACATACGCTGGTGCTCAAGCGATGATTAAAATTGCTCAAACAGCACAAGAGAAACTCGACACCATTCGTGCGGACATTGGTTCTGTTCAAAATCAGTTGACATCAACCATCAACAACATCTCTGTCACACAAGTAAACGTCTCTTCTGCGGAATCTCAAATCCGTGACGTAGACTTTGCTGAAGAGTCTGCAAGTTTCTCAAAATATAACATCATGGCGCAAGCTGGAAGTTATGCTTTAAGTCAAGCAAACTCTACACAACAGAATGTATTGAAATTGTTACAATAGTAACAATCTTCTTCTTTAAGGGTAGGTGGGGCAATTCATCTACCCTTTTTATGGGTATAGTTCTTGCTTTTAAAGGGCTACGTAACATAAAAGGTGAATTATGTCTTTATATGAAAAAAATACCTCCGCACTTTTGTTAAAAAATCCTTCTCTAGCTCATGAGCTAAGTAACTTACCTTCAGACATTCCGTATGAAATTTTTATGGAAAATGAGGCACTTGAAACGCTCAATCTCATTCATACAAGCACCTTT
>JAJOKG010000121.1 GCA_021206415.1 Sulfurospirillum sp.
AAAAAATATCACTTATGATATCTCGCCCCTGCCTTCACAAAACCTTCAAGCAGGAGGGTGTCGTTTTGGTGATGACCCAAAAAAACATGTACTCAATCGCTACTGTCAAAGCTACGACCACCCCAACCTTTTTGTCACCGATGGCAGTTTCATGCCCACAGGAGGGAGTGTGCCTTACACATGGACAATTTACGCTAATGCTTTTCGAGTGGCGCACTACATCAGAGATAATATTAGAATTTAAAATTTATTGCACAAACTGTTGCAATAGGAGGAGAAAAAGAATGAAAATCATATTTTTAATCGTGGCAATGTTCGTATCCTTACAAGCAAAACAGCAAACAATCGTTTTTGGAGCTGGGTGTTTTTGGGGTGTTGAAAAACATTTTGAAGGGAAAAAGGGTGTGATAGAGGTGAAGTCTGGTTTTGCAGGGGGCAATTATAAAAATCCTACTTATAAAACCGTATTGGACCACAGGCTAAGCTCACCAAAGGGAGTTGTAAACCACACCGAAGTAGTGCAGGTTATCTACGAAGAGGACAAAATATCTGCGGATGAGCTTATAAGAAATTTTTGGGAGCTTCATAATCCAACGCAGGGCAACAGGCAAGGAAATGATATAGGAAACAATTACAGGAGTGCTCTTTACTATACAAATGAAGAGCAAAAAAAGAGTGCACTTGAGACGAAAGATATGTATCAAGTGCTTTTAAATAAAGCAGGTTATGGAAAAATCACCACAGAGATAAAAGCTCTTGAAGAGTTTTATGTTGCCGAGGCCTATCATCAAGACTATCTGAAAAAAAATCCTAATGGATACTGTCCTAATCATTCAACTGGCATAAAGTTTGATAAACAGACACAAAAGCAAGTGTTTATAACGCCATATGCTGGAAAAGAGATCGTTGTTATAGACGCCAAGGGTTGTCCTTATTGTGAAAAATTTGAAAAAGATGTCACTTCTTTTTATAAAGGAGATATTCCTCTTCGAACAGCTCAAAAAGAGCAATTAAAAGGCTTTGCTATCAAAACTAAGCTGGATGCAACGCCAACTATTTTATTTATCCAAAATGGAAAAGAGATAAACGCTCATAGAGGCTACATGGATGCGAAAACTTTTTATAAAGCACTCGCGGCTTTTAAATTAGGAACCAGCTCAGAAGCCTTCAATGTCGCTTTCAATCAAGGAACAGATGCTAGATTTTGTAAACAGTATGATAAATTTAAAAATACTCCTGATGGTGTTTTTATAGACGCTCTCTCGGGCGATATTTTATTTGACACACGAGATAGATTTAACTCAGGCACTGGCTGGTTGAGCTTTTATAAAGCGGTAGAGGGTGCAACAATAGAGAAAAAAGACATAAGCTATGGCATGGTAAGAACAGAAGTACTTGCAAAAAAGAGTGGCATGCACTTAGGGCATGTATTTGACGATGCTCCTGGGGGAAGGCAGAGATTTTGCATCAATGCAACCGTGCTAGAGTTTATTCCAAGAGATAAAATTCAGTAAAACAGCAGACACAAGACTCTGTTTTTATCATGGTATTTCGTTTTGCTTATCCATGCTTTTGAGTGGAAAAATACCTTTCTTTTTCTACTCTTAAGTAAGAGGGAGATCTAATTTAAGTTATTTTTAAATCTCGTGGTATTTTTGTACCCTTGCTCAGAAATAGCCGTTTATACTCTCTTAGACAGATGAATATAGCTTAGCGTGGTATTTTTTCCGAATTCTGTAGTGAACCGTATTAATTCGTATCAAGTTCATACGGCAACGATTCGTCTATCGTTTCAAAAGGGAGTATTTTTGTACCACGATGCTCTTTAAGAAAGGTTTTTGCCTCTTCTTCGCTCTCAAAAGGAATCAACTCGTGCCCCATTGGTCCATAGATGTCGCTTCGAATCACGTAAAAAGCGCTTCTGCCATCAATGCCTTTGCCTGAATAATAATCGCTCACCAAGATACTAACAATATTTTGAGGGGTCGCATACAATGGCGTTTAGTTAAGCTCCCAACCTGAAAAATCCCCTGCTTTGTGAATCTAAAAAACAATTTTTTTGCATCTTTTTTGGTAATTTGAGCTTTTCATTGCTTTGGTATGTGTGCTCTCATCGGGTGATGGTCTTTTATAATGTCTATTAGGACGAATAGCAACTTTATTTGTTTTGAGGAGTTGGTATATTTTATCCAGTATTTGTTCTATATCCTCGCCCATTTAGGATACTTATAGACAAACATCCCGCACACGGGACATTTTTCATCTTCACCCACTTCGACTTTTCCCTCAACCTCACCCAAATCACCTCTGCGTTTGACATGCCACAGATACAACGCAAGCGCTTGCAATCGCTCCTCATCCAAAAGACCACACGGCAACTCCGTAGCCAACGCCTCTTTAAGTTCACCCAGCTCCATAAAATCCGTCGGCTCAATGGCGCTACAGCGTTTTTCATAGATTTTTTTCCCCATAGGATAGGCTCTTTTTTTTAAAACGTGTGTGCATCAACACGTCATCTTTTGCCATCCCCTCACGCGTTACATGTAAGAGTGTTTCAAAATCCACCATCTCTGCTTTATGCGCCTTAGCATACGCCAATGCGTGCTCACGTGAGACAAACGCAACGGAAGTGTATTTGCCAAACGGGATTCCATGCGCCAAGGATAAACAAAAAAGAGAGCAGCTACTTCTTCATAGTGCTTGGTATCTTTGGCGTATGCCTAAACGCCTTAAGCCCATAGTTTTGCTCATCTTTAAGCAACGAATAGAGACTGCTATACTGCCTTTGCATTGCATTGGTCTTAAACACAGCACGAAACGAACTCTCTTTGTAAATATCGATAGACGTTCCCGTGTAAGGGTCCCACGAAGAAGCGTAAAGAACAAAGGCACTGAAGCAGAGTATTAAAAATGTTTTCATAAAATTAGTCTAGCGAAGAAGTGTTAATTTGAGCAAGGCTTGTCGTTGCTTCTGCAGCAACGACACTTAAAGCCACACTGCCTTGTAAAAATCTTCTAAGCAAAATTTCAACTTTCACACTGCCCCCTTAGCCTTTACATGTAAGCATTAATGCACATCTCTCCAAACTTTAACCTTCCAAAGATAAGCAAGGAAGGTAAAGATGGCCATAAAGCCAATAAGCTTGTAGCCCAAATCTTCTCTCTCAGCCTTCTTTCGATCGCCCACTTTTTCCATATAGCCCACCACTTGCTCTTGTGCTTTTTGGGTTAAACCCACACGAGGCATAGAGGTACCTTCTAGATTTTTTTGTGGATCGTTGATAAAGATTTCAAGATACTCATAGCTTTTGGCACGAATTATGATGGAGAGATCCGGTGGCAAGGTACCCATATAGGCCGTTAGCGTCTTTTTATCAGTCGCACTGAATACTTTGTCATACTTCATATCATGGCATCTCTGACACGCATTAGCAAAGACCTCTTTGTCGCTTAGCTTTTGGGGTGCCACGCTTTGAAGGTATGCCACAATATCCGCAATCTCTTGGTCAATATCTCCGCCTAAGCCATAAAAGGCAATCATCGGATGGGGTTTTTCTTCATTAAACTTGTGTTGAACCTTCAATGCTTTTGTGGGATCTTTAATAAGGGCACTCAAATAGTTCTTATCGTAAATAAGCCCTGCGGTGCTCAAATCTGGTGGTACCACCCCAAATGAAGCTGACGCAGCAGCCGCGTCCATGGGGGCTGGCATACTAGCCACAGTGAGACTATGACATCCTGTACAGCCCGCACTTAAAAAAGTCTCAGCACCTACTTTGGCATTGCCTACTTTGGTGTTTGTTCCCAAATCTTTAAATGCAAAATCAGCAGGGGCTACATGCGGATGCATTTGGGAATGCGCAAAAGGTTCTACGCCCCAATAAATCAATGCCGTGAAGAAAACCACAACGGCTAAAATTTTAAATTCTCTCATTTCTCACCTCCCACTTTCGCTTCCATTTTGGTGATGATAGGAAGCGCCACAAAGAGTACAATAAAGCTAAGGGCTGCAAAGAAACCAACCCAAGCGTTAGGACCTGTTGGAGGAAGCTTGCCATAGACGGTTAGGACAATCATATCAATGACCAATAACCAAAACCAATATTTAAATAAAGGACGTTTGTGCGCAGGGGCGACACGTTCAGTGTCTCTGTCCAAGAACGGGAGCAACATGAAAATCACGTTGGCAAAGCCAAACGCTGCAAGGCCTATATCCATGGCTGCAATGCCTGCAACATCAAAGAAAAATCCTCGCAACACTTCATAACTCCACAAGAAGTACCACTCAGGATAAATGTGTGCGGGAGTTTTCATATTGTTGGCGGGTTCAAAGTTAATCGGATCCATCGCAAAGTTGTAGTGATAACACACAAGGTAGAAAAAGCCTGTAAGCGCCACGCCTACGACAAAGAAATCTTTGGATAAGAAGACCGGCCAAAAAGGAACCACTTTAGACTCTTTGGTTCTACCTTCTTGGTATTTCTTCGCCTCTTTATCAAAGTCGAACTCCTCACCCTCTTGATTATTCACATGAGGAAT